>DKLE01000143.1 GCA_002455605.1 Firmicutes bacterium UBA6648 | reverse complement strand
AATTTTATGATTTATGATTGTGAAGGCGGAAGAATTATCAGAAGCAAATCCATAGCCAATCCGGGACATAAGCCGGGATTTTTACCCAACTATCTAAACGATTTGGGTATTAATGTTATTATTTCAGGAGGAATGGGCGGGGGAGCCATGGATATTTTTAATGATAAAAAGATTAAAGTGATTACCGGGGCCTACGGAGATGCAGAAGCAGCAGCAGAAAAGTTTTTGCAGGGAAAATTAAAGTCTACCGGTACAGTTTGCCATGAACATCAGCATAGTGATGAATGCGGGCACTAATCAGTAACTACTCTTGACTGAAACGGCTTTCTTTATTGAAAGCCGTTTTTTCATGAGCTCTTTTCAATCCTTAGATAAGCTTCCTGCCAGCCCTTTTTTCTGACATTCAGGGCAATATCCGTATACATCCAGTTTATGTCCCGTTATCAGAAAGTCTGTATTTTTCTCTAAGATCTTTTCATACTCATGCAAAGGACAATTCTCAACAGACAGGATTTTTTTGCAGCCTATACAAATCAGATAATGTTTATGAATTCTGTTGTTATATTCAAACAAAGCTTTACTCTCACCGGCAACACTGTGTCTTAAAATTAATTCTTTGTCACTGAGAGTTTCCAGTGTCCGATATACAGTAGACAAATTTATGGAAATATTTTTTTCTTTCAGATCACAATATATTTGTTCAGCGGTTACTGGCTGCCTAATGTCTTTTAAAAATTCTAAAATAGTCGTTCTATGTTTTGTATTTTTCAGGCCTCGCTCTTTTAGCAGGCTTTGGCTTATTCTATTTTCCCCCATTTACTTACACTCCGAATCTTTAATTGTTATGCGTTTGCCATTCTGCTTCCTCGGATCTTTTTATTGGCATAACGTATTCCATAACATAAAAGATAACATAAAACAGATAAAATTACTATAGAAGCTCCTGATGCGATATTTGTTATATAGGATATCCACAGCCCGGCAAAACAAAAAATATTACCAAGCACAATAGCATAAACCATTCTCCCTTCTAATTTGTTTGAAAAACTTTCAGCCACCGCTGCGGGAGTTGTCAATAAAGACAGCACTAAAATAATACCTACCACACGAATGAGAACCACCACTGTCATTGCAGTCAGAACTAAGAGTAAGTATTCCAACAGTGCCGTTTTTATACCGATGATGGAAGCAAATTCTTCATCAAAAAGATAGGATTTCCAATCATTAAATAAAGCAATGATGATCAGCACTACTGCAATGGATAGCCCAATCATCAGGTGAAGATCCGATTTGGTTACGGATAAGATATTTCCAAATAAATAAGAGGTTAAATCCGGCGGATATCCCTCCATTAACGAAATAAATAAAATTCCCAAGGCCATTCCAAGGGACCAAAACATTCCGATGATTACATCGGAGCGTGCTCCCCATTTTCTTCGAATAAATCCAATGCCCAGTGCTGCGCCTACAGAAAAAGCAAAGGCTCCCAGTATGGGCTCAAAACCCAAAAGATAGCCAAGGCCCACTCCCCCATACGAGGTATGGGCAATTCCTCCGCTCATCATCACCAGTTTTTTCTCCACTATAATCACTCCGATAATGCCGCAAACGATACTGGCAAGCAAACCTGCCAAAACAGCATTTTGTAAAAACTGATACTTAATTATTGCATGAATCAATGTGTGTTCCCTCCTCGCAGTGACTTCCTTTCTTATCTGAGACTTCCTTGCAAAGTATATCCACCGGGCAGCCGTAAAGATTGGTGACCACAGCTTCTGTCAGCTCCGGTTTACCGTGGTATACTAACTTTTCATTTAAACAGGCCAGACGGTTCACCTGAGAAGAGACCGCCAACAAATCATGGGTAACGAGAATAATGGTCATTTCTTCATTTAATTGGTTTAAAAGCTGGTATATTTGTTCTCTTGAGATAGCATCCACGCTAGCTGTCGGTTCGTCTAAAATTAAAATTCTAGGCTCTGCGGTGAGAGCTCTGGCGATCAGCATCCTCTGAAACTCCCCTCCGGAGAGCTCTGAAATCTGTCTTTCTGACAGATCGTATATTCCTACTTTAGCTAATGCCTCATCTGCTTTGCTCTTATCTTCCGTACTGAATCTGAAAAACGGAGAAAGTCCTTGTTTTAAGCCTCCCATCAAAACCACTTCCCGTACCGAAATGGGAAATTTCTTATCCATCGAAGCAAACTGGGGAACATATCCTATGGTTTTTCGATTTCTGCTGATTTTTCTTCCGTATAGCTCTATGGCACCGCTATTGATAGGAATCAAACCCAGAATAGCTTTTAAAAGAGTAGTCTTTCCGCCTCCATTAGGCCCGATAATACCTAAATATTCTCCTTCTTCTATGTTCAGAGTGACATTTGAAAGAGCCCGTGTTTTATCATAATAAACAGATACATCTTCTATTTTAACAGCAACTTGCTTCACTGCATTACCTCCGCCATTGTTTCAGCCATCTTCTTAAGATTTTCTATATAGTCAGCTGCTAAAGGCTCCAGCTTCATAGTCTCTCCGCCGATCTCTTCCGCAAAAGCCTGAGATTGACTGCTGTCAATTTCTTCCTGATAAAAAATCACCTTTATATTTTCTGCTTTAGCAAGATCGATCATTTCCTGTAAATGCTGTATGGTGGATTCTTTCCCCTCTTCTTCTAACGCATACATTTGCAGATTATAATCTTCGGCAATGTATCCAAAAGCCGGATGATATACAATAAACTTTCGGTTTTTTACCTCTTTTAATGAAGCTTCTATATCTTTGTCTAATTGATTCAGCTGTTCTATATATTGCTCTGCATTTGCAGCATATACCTCTTTATTTTCTTTATCCAGCTCACCCATTTCTTCAGCAATTGTCTGTACCATTACCTTTACCCTTTTAGGAGAAAGCCAAATATGAGGATCCCTTTCACCGGATTCAAAAGTTCTGTCCGGATGTACTGCTGAAACCTTATCCTGAAGTGCCACAACTTTTACATCCCCCGTATGAGCCAATATATTTGAGGCTTCCGTAGGTACTCCCACAGCAAAATAAACTGCTGCTTCTGAAAACTTTTCTTTTTCACGAGGTGTGGGTTCGTAGTTTTCCGGGCTGCTTCCCGGCGGTACAAGAGTAATGACATCCACTAAATCACCGCAAACTGCTTCTACAAAAGTTTTTTCCGGCACAATGGTTACCGCCACCATTAGTTTCGTATCACTGCTTTTATTTGTGTCTTCTGACTGCTGATTTTTATCGGTGCACCCTGCGGCCAACAGGCTTATCATCACTGCCAAACAAACCATTAAACTTCGTTTTTTTATTTTCATCCTACTCTCCTTCATTCCACTTCTTATGCTAATATATAATACAATTGCAAACGATTTGCATTTGCGTCAATATTATACCGCTGTATTTTAAATGTTTCAAGATATTTCCTTTTAATTATGAACAAAAAAATAAAATCCCATCCTGCTTTTATATGCCGATGGGATTTATCATTCTTATTTTAAACTGTAGTGTGGAATGTTCTGGATATAACCTCTCTCTGCTGTTCACGAGATAATTTATAGAAATTCACTGCATATCCGGATACCCGAATAGTGAGATTCGGATAGTTTTCCGGATGTTCGTAAGCGTCCATAAGAACCTCTCTGTTAATAACATTTACATTTAGATGGTGGGCATCCTGTGCAAAGTATCCATTCATCAGATCCACCAGATTGCTGATACGTTCACCTTCTGTTTTCCCAAGTGCATCCGGAACAATAGAAAAAGTATTTGAAATTCCGTCACGGCAAACATCATAGGAAAGCTTTGCCACAGAATTCAAGCTAGCTAAAGCCCCGTTCTTTTCTCTTCCGCTCATGGGATTTGCACCGGGGGCAAGAGGCTGACCTGCACGCCGCCCATCCGGAGTATTTCCGGTTTTCTTTCCATACATCACATTTGAAGTGATAGTTAAAATGGATAAAGTATGTACTGCTTCTCTGTATAAGGAGTGTTCACATAAGCATTGATAGAATTTCTCCATCTGTTCGCAGGCAATGTGATCCACTCGATCATCATCATTGCCGAACATAGGAAATTCTCCTTCCACAACAAAATCTGTAACCAAGCCGCTTTCCGTATCACGAACACACTTCACCTTTGCATATTTTACTGCTGAAAGAGAATCTGCCAGACAGCTCATACCTGCCACGCCAAAGGCCATTAAACGGCGTACTTGACTGTCATGCAGTGCCATCTGACTTTTTTCATAAGCATATTTATCATGCATGGCATGAATAATATTCAAAGCATCTACATAAGTTTTTGCCAGCCATGGTCTGTAAAAATCCATTCGTTCCATCAGCTTGTCATAATCTAAATATTCCTCCTGCCATACCGGGAGCTTTGGTGCCACCTGTACCTTCTTGATTTCATCCGCGCCTCCATTGACTGCATATAGCATCAATTTAGCCAAATTTGCTCTTGCACCGAAAAACTGCATATCCTTTCCTACCCGCATAGCAGAAACGCAGCAGGCAATAGCATAGTCATCTCCATAAACAGGCCGCATAATGTCGTCATTTTCATATTGCAGCGCATCGGTCTCAATGGATACACGAGCAATATATTTTTTCCAGCTCTGAGGAAGCGCTCTTGACCATAAGACGGTTAAATTCGGCTCTGCACTAGGCTTTAAATTGTAAAGGGTATGTAAAATACGATAGCTGGTCTTTGTTACTAAATGTCTTCCATCTTCCCCGATTCCGCCGATTGCTTCTGTAATCCACATAGGATCTCCTCCGAATAATTCGTTATATTCGGGTGTACGCAGATGTCTTGCTGCTCTCAGCTTCATGACAAAATCATCCATGATTTCCTGTGCTTCTTTTTCGGATAAAATTCCAGCTTGCAGATCTCTTTCAAAATAAATATCAAGAAATGTTGAAACCCTTCCCAAGCTCATGGCCGCGCCGTTCTGCTCCTTAATTGCAGCCAGATAGCCAAAATATAACCACTGCACAGCCTCTTTCGCTGTTTTAGCCGGACCGGATATGTCAAATCCGTATTGCTGCGCCATGATTTTCATATCCTCTAAAGCTTTGAGCTGATCCGCCACTTCTTCCAGCAGACGAATATCTTCTGCCAGAATTGATTTTCGCCCCAATTCTATTTTATCAGCCTTCTTCTTTTCAATGAGAAAATCAATTCCATAAAGAGCTACTCTCCTGTAGTCTCCTATAATACGGCCCCGCCCGTAGGCATCCGGTAATCCCGTAATAATGCCCGCATTCCTTGCGGCAATAATATCTGTTGTATAAGCATCAAAAACTCCGTCATTGTGAGTCTTATGCAAACAAAATTGCTGTTCTATCTCCGGAGATACTTTTTTTCCATAGGCTTCACAGGCATTATGAACCATACGCATACCGCCAAAGGGATTGCAGGCTCTCTTTAAGGGTTCATCGGTTTGCAGACCGACTATTATCTCATCTTCTCTGGAAATAGAGCCTGCGTTAAAAGCGGTTGAGCTAATTACCGTTTCTGTGTCGATATCATATACACCACCTCTTTGCTGCTCCATGCGCAAAAGTTCTTCAAAACGTTCTCTCATACGCAGTGTACGGGGTGTAGGTTCCTCCAAAAATTCTTCACTTCCGTCATAAGGCACATAATTCTTCTGAATAAAATCCCTCACATCAATATTTTCATTCCAGCTGCCTCTTTTAAAATTTGTCCATTCTGTCATTTCGCCAACTCCTTTACTATGTTATCCTTATACTGCCTGATGCTGCAAAACAAAAAATAAAAGAGCAGCACCACACATTGCAGTACTGCCCAGACGGTCGGCATTCAATCTGTTTTTGTTTCCCGGTGGTTTATCCCACCTAATTCCGTCAGTCGCAAAAACAGCTTATATCTATATAATTTTATAGCATATTTGCCCGCTGCTGTCAACCAGAACCAGCAATTATTCCTCCACTTTAAAATCAAGTTTTGTTCCGTCAGAATCAAGTATAAGCTTGCTTCCGTCTGTCACCTGATTGCGAATAATCATCGCTGCAATTTCCGTTTCCACATGCTTCTGTAAATATCTCTTTACCGGACGTGCTCCATAAACAGGGGTATAGCTCTCCTTTGCAATTAATTTCTTAGCTGAGTCAGTGAGCTCAATGGTAATATTTTTATCTGCTAATCTTTCTTTTAGGGAAATCATAGAAATATCGATAATTTTAACGATTTGCTCTTCAGTCAGCGGAGAAAATACCACAATATCATCTATTCTATTCAGAAATTCCGGTTTAAAATATTTTTTCATTTCATCTGAAACCTGGTCTTTGACTTGTTGATCGATAGTCCCATCCTGATTAATGTTATCAATAAGGTATGGACTGCCGATATTGGATGTCATGATAACAATGGTATTCTTAAAGTCTACCGTTCTTCCCTGATTATCTGTCAATCTTCCATCATCTAAAAGCTGCAGTAAGATATTGAATACATCCGGATGAGCTTTTTCTATTTCATCAAACAAGATAACGCTGTACGGTCTTCTTCTAACAGCTTCCGTCAATTGCCCGCCTTCATCATATCCCACATATCCCGGAGGTGCACCTACTAGCCTTGATACGGAATGTTTTTCCATATATTCCGACATATCGATTCGAATCATATTTTTTTCCGTATCAAACAGGGATTCTGAAAGAGACTTCGCCAGCTCCGTTTTACCCACACCGGTAGGTCCTAAAAAAATGAATGAACCAATTGGTCGGTTTGCTGCCTTAAGCCCAGCTCTGGCTCTTAAAACGGCCTCTGAAACCACATCTACGGCTTCATCCTGCCCAATTACTCTCTTATGAAGAATTTCCGGCAGCTTCAGGAGCTTTTCTCTTTCTGATTCCACCAATCGGCTTACCGGGATTCCTGTCCATCCGGCAACTACCTCTGCAATTTCTTCTTCAGTAACTTCTTCTTTTAAAAGCTTTCTTTCTGCCTTTTCTTTTTGTGCGTTTTCCCCTTCTTGAAGCTTTCTCTCCAGCTCAGGCAGAGTCCCGTATTTTAATTTAGCCAGAAGCTCCAGATCGTATTTCCTTTCGGCATCCTCAATCTGATGCTTTACGTCCTCTACTTCCTGCTTTACGGACTTTAAATCAATAATGGATTTTTTTTCCGTCTCCCACTGGGCTCTCATGGAGGCATTCTCTGCCTTAAGCTCTGACAGCTCCTTCTCTAAATTTTCCAGCCGCTGCTTAGAGGCTTTATCCTTTTCCTTGGACAACGCTTGTTTTTCAATTTCAAGCTGCATAATTTTTCTGGATATTTCATCAAGCTCGGCAGGCAGACTGTCAATTTCGGTTCGAATCTTAGAAGCGGCTTCATCCATTAAATCAATAGCCTTATCCGGCAAAAACCGATCACTGATATATCGATCAGAAAGTGTGGCACAAGCTATCAACGCTCCATCTGTAATTCTGACTCCATGATGAATTTCAAAACGCTCTTTTAATCCTCTTAATATGGAAATAGTATCTTCAACGGTAGGCTGATCCACCAATACTTTTTGGAAACGTCTTTCCAGTGCAGCGTCCTTTTCAATGTATTTTCGATATTCATCCAAAGTGGTAGCTCCGATACAGTGCAGTTCTCCTCTGGCCAGTTTAGGCTTTAACAGATTCCCGGCATCCATAGATCCCTCCGTCCTTCCTGCACCTACGATATTGTGTATTTCATCGATAAACAGTATAATTCTGCCTTCTGACTTCTCCACTTCATTTAATACAGCCTTCAGTCTTTCTTCAAATTCTCCTCTGAACTTAGCTCCGGCAATCAACGCCCCCATATCCAAGGCAAAAATAGTTTTATCCTTTAACCCTTCCGGCACATCTCCATTTAAAATTCTTTGTGCTAAGCCTTCTACAACTGCTGTTTTACCAACTCCCGGCTCACCGATCAGAACCGGATTATTTTTGGTTCTTCTCGACAATATTTGTATTGCATGACGAATTTCCGCATCTCTGCCTATAACCGGATCCAGCTTGCCCTCTCTTGCCATTTCCACCAAATCTCTTCCGTATTTACTTAAAGCCTCATAATTTTCTTCCGGATTTTGACTGGTAATCCGCTGATTTCCTCTCACTTTCGTTAGACTCTGCAAAAATTTTTCTTTTGAAATATCATATTTTTTAAAAATTCGTGCAGAAGCGGTCTGTTTTTCTTCCAATAAGGACAAATAAATATGTTCAACGCTGACATATTCATCTTTAAAATTCGAGGCAATTTTCTCCGCTTCCATTAAAATTTTACTCAAACGATTTGTGGAATATATATTGTCATTACCCCCTGCTACCTTTGGCAGCTTGTTCAATTCTTCTCTTAAATCCTTTACTATACTTTCCGGATTGTTTCCCATATATTGAATCAGTTTGGGAATTAGCCCGTCCTTCTGCTGCATTAACGCCAAGTGTAAATGCTCACCGTCCAACTGCTGATGCCCTTCCTCAATAGCTATGTTCTGACAATCAATAATCGCATTCTGCGCATTTTGTGTATATTTATCAAAATTCATTAATCTTCCCTCCCTTTAAATGTTTTTTCCTTACACTGTTATCTTATACCTGTGAATTCAAAAAGTAAACACTTTTTTAGCACTCACTACACAAGAGTGCTAACAGCGGCTTTATTTTTATTGGGAAATCAAGCTTTTTAAATAAAAAATTTTAAAAAAAGTCCTCTCCCGATTAAAGTCAGAAGAGGACTTTTACTTTTCTAGAAAAAAATGGCCATGATGCCGGTGAAAGATAAGTTAACCAACGGTGTTAATATAAGATCCGTAACATTAAAGACAATTAAAACCATAAGAATCAAAAAACCCTTATCATAAATTTTATAATATAGTTCCGTACTTCTCAAATTAAACAGCTCGGTAACAATTCCGAATCCATCCAAAGGAGGAATCGGCAACAGGTTAAAAATCATCAAAACCAGATTAATCAATATCATGCTGATTAATATTTGCTGCACAACACTGCCCATATAGGAATACGCTATAAAAAGCGGACCAAAAGTGTAAAATAGCTTTAGGATGCCAGCAGATATTATAGCGATTAGAAGGTTCATTACTACCCCTGCAACGGATACAATCAATTCATCTCTTCGAGGATGTTTAAAATTTCTCATATCAACCTGCACAGGCACCCCCCATCCGAAGCCCGCAATCATTAAGCATAGGAATCCAAAGGGATCGATGTGAGCAGCCGGATTCAAGGTTACGCGGCCCTGATATTTAGGCGTCATATCCCCCAACTTATACGCGGCAAAAGCATGCCCAAATTCATGGAAAGATAGCCCGATAACAATGGCGGGAAGGGAAAGCAGCATACGCATCAGCCAATCCAGGGGATTGGAAAAACGGCCGCCGGATATAGACATAAAAACCATCAATAGGATCAATACTGCAAATCCCGGATTAAAAAATCTTTTCAATATAAAATCATTCCTTTCAAAAATCAATGTACAATTTAAATTATACTTGAACATTTTATCACAAAACAAAGCTCATGCAAATAGTATATAGTATATGAAATTACGCAAGGAGTGAATTGAAGTAATATGAAAAGAAAAAGTTATTGTGTGGCTGTGTATACGATCAAACCCGGTGACACACTTTATTCTATTTGCAAAAAATATAATGTATCCGTCTGCGATCTGATGATGGCAAATAAAATAAGAAATCCTTATAATTTAAAAATCGGAACGAAAATCTGTATTCCTGGTGAATTAGAAACGATGGAGCCTACAGAACCTGCCTGCAGCGGTACATTATACACAGTAGAAAAAGGTGATACCTTATACATGATTGCCAAAATGCACCGGGTCTCGCTGAACGCTATTATGGATGCAAACCCTGATATTGACCCGTATAACCTAAGAGTAGGAATGAAACTGTGCATTCCTAGATAAGAACATATTAAAAGCCCGACAGTCATACTGCCGGGTATCCTTTTTTATTTGGTTTAAAGAAGATCCGTTAAAAGCCTTGCAATGGACTCTTTGAACTTGATTGGTATCCCTCTGCTTCTGTAAACAGACTTGGTAAGCTCATGGCAGTTTGCCATGTCTGTCTCAAAGATAGCTTCCATCTTATAAGCTTCTTCTTCATCAAACAGAAACGCATTGGCTTCAAAATTTAATTTAAAGCTCCTTACGTCAAAATTGGCCGAGCCGATGGAGGCCACCTGCCCGTCTACTACCATGGTTTTAGCATGAAGAAAGCCTTTATCATATATAAAAACCCGCGCTCCAGAATTTATTAATTCTCCGGCATAGGCATAGGTAGCCCAATATACAAACATGTGATCCGGCATACAAGGGATCATCAGTTTTACATCCACTCCCGACTGAGCAGCCATTTTTAAAGATTCCAATATACTGTTATCCGGTACGAAATACGGCGTTTGAATATAAATATTCTTTCTGGCAGAAGTAATCATTTTCATATATCCGCGCTTCACCTGGGATTTCCCTTCATCCGGTCCGGAAGAAACAATCTGCACTCCTGTGCATCCCGCCTTAATGATCGTGCTGTAATAGGCCTCTGATAAAACCAGTTCTTCCTTTGACGCAAATCTCCAATCCATTAAAAACCGGGCATTAATGTCCTGAACACAGCCACCCAGAACTCGAAGATGAGTATCCCGCCAATAACCAAACTTCTTTTTCATCCCTAAATATTCTTTGCCGATATTAAATCCGCCGATATAACCTATCTCCCCATCAATAACTACAATCTTTCTATGATTTCGATAATTTAATTTCATATTTAAGAA
>DKLE01000160.1:2520-3549 GCA_002455605.1 Firmicutes bacterium UBA6648 | reverse complement strand
GTATTCCCGTTTCCTTTTCTATGACCGGAATTCCTCCTCCCCCGCAGGTAACCACTATAGTAGAATCCCATAGTTTTTTAACTGCATCAATTTCTACTATTTTTTTCGGAAGAGGTGACGGTACGACTCTTCTCCAGCCCCGCCCTGCATCTTCCTTCATGATATAACCTTTTTCCTGCTCCAGCTGTTTTGCTTCCTCTTCATTATAAAATTGTCCGATTGGCTTAGACGGCTTCTGAAATGCAGGATCAGCCTCATCTACAATCATTTGCGTTGCCAGTGTTACTACAGGAATGTTTTTATTTCTTAGATTTAAGGCATATTTTAAACACTGCTGGATGTGATAGCCTATGTAGCCTTGTGACATAGCTCCGCATACATCAAAAGGCATAACCGGTGTTACGTCTTTGGCGGTTTCTGAAGCCTGCAATATCCTGCCTACCTGCGGACCATTTCCGTGAACTACGGCAATCTCATAACCTTTGCAGCTAATTTCCGCAATATGCTCACAAGTTTTTCTTACCACTTCCAGCTGAGCCTCAGCTGTTGCCGGACCTTTACCTGACTGAAGAGCATTCCCCCCCAGAGCAATAACTAGTTTAGTTGTTTTTTCCATGATAACTTTCTCCTTCTATCTTCCGATTGTTGCTACCATAACCGCTTTAATCGTATGCATACGATTTTCGGCCTCATCAAATACCTTAGAGTATTTACTTCTGAATACAGCATCAGTCACTTCTCTGATATCATAGCCCAAATCCATTTGGGATTTTGCCATGGCTGTTTCAAAATCGTGGAAGGAAGGTAAGCAGTGCAGGAAAATAACATCTTCGTTTTCCGTAGCTTCTATCATCTCTGCAGTTACCTTATACGGAGTGAGCAGCTTAACCTTTTCAGGTATCTGCGCTTCTTCTCCCATGGATGCCCATACATCCGTATACAGGACATCTGCATCCTTCAGGCATTCAGGAGTACTGCACAGCTCAACTAAACCGCCTGTGTTCTCAGCTACTTCTTTTACTTTGTCCA
>DKLE01000160.1:2118-2333 GCA_002455605.1 Firmicutes bacterium UBA6648 | reverse complement strand
CTACTTCTTTTACTTTGTCCAGTATATCTTTATCAATTTCATCCAGTAAAGCCTGCGGACCATATGCTACATAGTGCATACCCATCTTGGCACATCCGTACATCCAGGCATAACTCATATTGTTTCTTACATCCCCGCAGAAAACCACCTTAACCTTATTCAGGGGTTTTGCAATATGTTCTTCAATAGTCAGCAGGTCTGCTAAAATCTGTGTA
>DKLE01000160.1:0-1923 GCA_002455605.1 Firmicutes bacterium UBA6648 | reverse complement strand
AGGTCTGCTAAAATCTGTGTAGGATGATCAACATCGGTTAATCCATTCCATACAGGAATCCCCGAATATTTTGCTAAATCTTCTACTAATGACTGCTTGAAACCTCTGTATTCTATACCGTCATAGAATCTTCCAAAAACCTTTGCCGAATCTTCAACGGATTCTTTTTTTCCAAATTGGGAACTGTTTGCATCAAGAAAAGTTACATGTCCTCCCTCATCTAAGCAGGCTACTTCAAAAGCACATCTTGTTCGAGTGGAAGTCTTTTCAAAGAGCAAAACTACATTCTTTCCTTTTAAAGCAGTACCTTCTATTCCTGCACGTTTCTTTGCTTTCAAATCATGTGCCAGATCCAACAGATACCTGATTTCTTCCGGAGTAAAATCCATTAGTGTTAAAAAACTTCTTCCTTTTAGATTAACCGCCATTTTCGTTCTCCTTTACATTGATTTTGATTACGTTAAGTTATTTGCTTACACTATAACCATATGCATCAAAATGCTTCAACAAACTTCACAGAATAGTTTATTTTTTCAGATAATTTTTTTTATTCTTTAACTCTTTATCCAGTCGGCCAATTTATCCTCCTTATTTTAAAAATCTTTTAATCAGCCTTAATTTCTTTTCACTAAACGGCGGATACGACAAGGTATTGTTTATTCCAGCCGGTTTCTTTAATACACCCTTTTGATGAGAAAAGGTTATAAAGCTCCGCTCCCCGTGGTAACTGCCCATACCGGATCCGCCCACACCCCCAAAGGGCAATTTATAATTTGCCAGGTGCATAATGGTGTCGTTGATGCAGGCATTGCCGGAGGAAATATCATTCAGAACTCTCTTCTGTACACTTCTTTTCTTGGTGAATAGATACAGTGCCAACGGCTTTTCAAACTGTCTAATGGTATTAATGGCCGAATCCAGCTTACGATATTTGATAACCGGAAGAACAGGACCGAAAATCTCCTCCTGCATTAACAGAGAAGCTAAGTCGCTGATCCTTATGATGGTCGGTTCAATAAAACGGCTTTCTTCATCGCTGTGTCCTCCGAACAAAATGTTATTTTTTTCACTTTCAATCAAATTCACAATTCGTTTAAAATGCTTCTCGTTTATAATACGTCCGTAATCTTTGCTTCTCTCGATATTTTTTCCGTAATATTTCTTGATTGCTTTTTTCATTTGCACAATCAATTCTTCCGCAGCCTCTTCCTGAACTAATACATAGTCCGGTGCTACGCATGTTTGTCCCGCATTTAAAGTCTTTCCCCAGATTATTCTTCTGGCCGCTTCTTTTAAGTTCGCACTTTCCTCCACGATAACCGGGCTTTTGCCTCCAAGCTCTAAGGTTATCGGTACTAAATTTTTGGCTGCTGCTCCCATGACGATTTTTCCGACTGCCGGACTCCCTGTAAAAAATATATAGTCAAATTTGGCATTGATTAAAGAGGTATTGGTATCCTTCCCCCCCTCTACACATACTATATAATCCTTTGAAAAGGTATCATCTATAATGCTTTTTATGACCTTTGAAGTATTCTTCGCCATCTCCGAGGTTTTAATTACTGCTGTATTTCCTGCCGCTATTGCTCCGATCAAGGGTTCTATCAAAAGCTGCACCGGATAATTATAGGCTCCTAAAATTAAAACCGTTCCATAAGGTTCACTCACTATATAGCTTTTTGCCGGCAATAAGTAGACAGGGGTTCTTTCTTTTTTTGGTTTTGCCCACTTTTTTAAATTCTTTGTCATGTTGCTAATGCTTGCATAGATAAATCCTATCTCCGTCATGTATGACTCATTTTTATGCTTGCCCAGATCTTTAAATAAGGCTCTTTCAATTTCCTTTTCATACTTTTTTATGCCCTTTTTTAAAAGCTTCAGCTGCTTAATTCGGAAACTAATATCTTTTGTTTTATTTGCATC
>DKLE01000163.1 GCA_002455605.1 Firmicutes bacterium UBA6648 | reverse complement strand
CTGTCCGTAGCGTTTGCTGATAACTTGAATTTTTGATGCCACCATAAATGCAGAGTAAAAGCCAACTCCAAACTGACCAATGATGTCAATTGCATCTTTATTTTCTATTTTATCTGCATTTTCTCGTTTAAATTGAAGAGAGCCGCTCTGTGCAATGGTTCCTAAGTTATTCTCAAGCTCATCCTTAGACATTCCGATACCATTGTCTGTTATCGTCAGCGTTCTTGCTTCATTATCCACTGCCAGTCTGATATAGAAATCATCTCTGGAAATTCCTGTATTTTCGGACAACGTTAGATAATATAACTTGTCAATTGCATCGCTGGCGTTTGAAATAATTTCTCTTAGAAAGATTTCCTTATGTGTGTAAATAGAGTTGATCATTAAGTCCAACAATCTTTTTGATTCCGCTTTAAATTGTTTTTTCGCCATATCATATTCCCTCTTTCTCTGTAATTTAATATTATATCCATAGTATATAAAATACCCCTGCTCACGTTTTGGCACTCACTATATTCGAGTGCTAACAAATATAATATACATCCCTGTGAGCCAAAAATCAAGTCAAAAAAACAAAAAATAGAAAATCAAGCTTTTATTTTTTCTTTCTATAAGTTTTAAATATCAATACTCTCCGCTGGTTTTAAATAATTTTAAATCCTTTCCATCGCTTACAAAGGCTTTGGTGCTTCCTAGTGTGGTTAAAAGCAAGGCTTGTGATTCCGCACAAGCATCCCATATTACTTTATCCGCCGTATCAGAGGTAACCACTGCAAATTTGGAAGAGCATTTCTTAATCAATTTATCTACGCCTTTATTATATCTCCCATGATCCGGTACTTTTATCATATCTATATTCTTCCAATTGATGGCCAATAATTCATCAATTCTTTTACCCTGTGCATCCCCTGCGAATAATTCTTTAATATTTCCATGATTTATTAAGACAGCCAGCGAATAGTCATTGTTCAGCTCATACGCCTTCTCCATAGGAGGAAAAACGATAAAATTTAACTCTCTCGCTTCAAATTTTTGTATTCTTTCCGGAGTCAGCACTTCTATATTTCGCTCTTGACATTTTTGATTGATCTCTTTCATTAGCTCATCTTGTTCGGAATAATTCGGCAGAATAATCTTGTCCACTTTAAAGTTATCCAATATAGCTAGGGCTCCGCCTGCATGCTCTTTATTGGAAGAAGATAAGATCAAATATTGAAAGGTTTCTATCTTTCTTCGTTTTAGAAATTCCACAATTCTTTCAGCATCCTGTTCTTCTCCGGTATCAATTAAGATGTTTGTACCGGATTGAACAATTAAAGAGCAGTCTGCATCATTAAAGGTTCTGAGACAATAGGTATAGACAGGTGTTAATTCTGTAATGCTCCTGCTTTTTATCTCATTAATAAGCAAATATATTCCGAAAATTATTGCAATAAATAAAAAAATTGCTGCAATTCTTATTAATCCTTTTTTTAACATGATACCCTCACTTAATCCTCTGATGGGACACTAGACTCTTTTTACAATTATACACTATCTATTATTCTTCTGATATAGTATTTAAAAGAAAAATAGCCGCCTTGTACAGCTTCATGAAGATGCTGTGGCGGTGCATATCTGGCTTTCATTCCTT
The DNA here is from genome assembly GCA_002455605.1 of Firmicutes bacterium UBA6648. Classification (GTDB taxonomy): domain Bacteria; phylum Bacillota; class Clostridia; order Peptostreptococcales; family Anaerovoracaceae; genus Aminipila. The sequence continues at coordinate 3,210 of DKLE01000163.1, read as the reverse complement.
GTTTAAACAAAAAGAAAACCCCAAGAATATAATCCCTTGGGGTTTGTAAATAGTGTCCAAATTAACGCTTGGAGAACTGTGACGCTCTTCTTGCCTTCTTTAAACCATATTTCTTTCTTTCCTTCATACGAGGGTCTCTCGTTAAGAATCCAGCAGCCTTAAGCGGGGCTCTGAAAGCTTCTTTGTCAGCTACACATAGTGCTCTTGAAATACCATGTCTTAAAGCACCTGCCTGACCAGTGAATCCACCACCATTTACAGTAGCGATTACATCAAATTTACCTTCACAGCCAGCAACCTCAAAAGGTCTTCTAACTTCTCTCTTAACAATTTCCATTCCAAAATAATCTTCAAGCGGCTTCTTGTTTACAATGATTTCGCCTTTTCCAGGGATTAATCTAACTCTAGCAACTGAAGACTTTCTTCTGCCTGTTCCTTGATACTGAATCTTTGCCATTGTCTATTCCTCCCCTTCCTAAAATTCCCAAACTTCAGGTTTCTGAGCTGCATGATCATGTTCAGGACCAGCATAAACCTTTAGTTTTTTGTACATTTGTCTACCAAGCTTACCGTTTGGCATCATGCCTTTTACTGCATGTCTGATTATTTCGTCTGGCTTCTTTGCCTGTAACTTTTCAAAAGTGATTTCTCTAAGACCACCTGGATAACCGGTATGTCTCTTATAGATCTTTTCTTTTCTCTTCTTTCCTGTTACTTCTACCTTTTCAGCGTTGATAACGATTACATAATCTCCGCAATCAACGTGTGGAGTGTAGATTGGCTTTTTCTTTCCTCTAAGAATGGAAGCAACTTCGGATGCAAGTCTACCAAGAGTCTTACCCTCAGCATCGATTACATACCACTTATGTTCTACTTCTTGAGGCTTTGCGATAAATGATTTCATTCTCTTACCTCCTCACCTACTAAAATTGACGATACGCCAATCACTTTCGGCAACATTTACTATAACTTTGCGGGCCACGGCCGGTTCTTCCCAGCCTGCACCCTTATGAAAAAAATCAGTAATGATTTTTGACATTCATCATTTGGCACTGTAACACACAATGCAGAATCAGTTTACACTTTTTCAGGATTCAAGTCAACAACAATTTCTTATAAATGGCTGTTATTTTAATTTTGTCAGCTCCATCAGCTCAGAAAATTTCCCCATGATATATCCATAATTTGATTTTACATGCGGCAGCATACATTGACTGCAATCCTTGACGCCGTCTTCTGTATATCTAAAGTTACCACCGCATTTGTCCTTTAATGCATATAAAGGGCAAAAACAGAACAGACAATTAAATTCTTCCGGCTTATTCGTCTTGTGACAAGGGAAAAATTCACATTTACTGTGATTAAAAAAGGAATATTCCTTTCCCACCCAATGAGGCTGTTCCTCTTTACCATGATCTACCTTTTTCTTTTCATCTTCCATCATTCTTTTCCTCCATATAAAAAATCAGCAATATTTATTAATCTACATAACCACCGGTTAAATTCCTATAACATCCCCCATGCTATAGAGTCCAATGGGTTTTCCTGCTAAAAACAAAGCTCCATCCACTGCCCCTCTGGCATAACAACCAAAGTTATAGGCATGATGCGTTATTTCAAGGCGTTCTCCCATACACCCGAAGATAACATTGTGCACACTGGAAATGTCACCTGAGCGAAGGGAATGATGAGTGATTTCCCAGAGATTTTTACCGGAAGCCTGTGCCATTTCTATAGCAAATTCCTTTGAAGTCCCACTTGGGGAATCCACTTTTCTCTCATCATGCATATCAATAATATCTATTTTCGCTTTGTCTGCCAAAGCTTCCGCTGCCAGAGCAATCAGCCTTTTCATCACATTTGTCACATAGGATGTGTTGGCCGCCTTTAACAGAGGAATCACGCTTCCTGCACTTATTAATTGTTCTTCTTGCTCTTTACTGAATCCTGTCGTTCCACATACTAGTGCTTTCTTATGTTTCATACATGCTCCCAGTACTTCCATTGATAAATCCACAGTAGAAAAGTCAATAACTACATCACATTCATCGATGATGTTCTCAATGCTGTCGTAAACCAAAGCATCAAGCACAGTCCCTAACCCGGTTACAATTCCTGCATCCTGTCCGATATAGCCGCGGCCTTTCCGGCCGATTGCACCAATAACTTTAATATTTTCCTGCTCATGGGCAGCTTTCACGATTAAGCTTCCCATTTTTCCCATTGGTCCGGTAACAATCACGTTTATCATATTCACACCCGCATTTATATCTTTATCAACAACTTATGGGACAGGTTCATAATGTTCTCTTCTTTTAAAGTATTCATCATTTCTACCTGTCCATGTTCTCCGCTTTTCCTGAGCAGCCGATCTCTTTTCAATCTCCTTTGAAGCTGTCTGGCAGTTCCCTCCCCGCCATCATAAATTTTTACATCATGGCCGATTACTTTGATAATGGTCTCCTTGATAAACGGATAATGCGTACAGCCCAAAACCACTGCTTCGGCGTCTTTGCATAAATCTTTAGCTAGTATCTTCCGTAAAAATTCTTCCAGCTCTTGTCCATCAAGTATACCTGCCTCTACAAATTCCATCAGACCGCCGCAAGGCACAGGAACAATACGGGCATACTTTTCATATCCAGCCATTAACGTATTAAATTTCTTCTCCGCTAAAGTCATGGGCGTAGCCATAACCAGTATTTTTTTCTCCTCATTATCTAAGGCAGCCGGTTTAAGCGCCGGTTCTACTCCGATAATAGGAAGTTCTTTATATTTATTTCTCAAATATTCTGCCGCAGCACTGGTTGCAGTATTACAAGCTATAACAACAGCTTTCGCCCCATTATTCAACAGAAATTCTACGTTTCTTTCCGTTAATTCCCGCACTTCTGCAGTGGTTCTTGTTCCATAAGGAGCATTTTTCGAATCTCCAAAATAGATATAGTTTTCTTCCGGCAGCATCTTAATCGCTTCATTAAGCACACTGATACCACCGACTCCCGAATCCAAAAAAGCAATTGGATTGTTATTTTTATTTATCATACTAGTCATACCTGAATTCTAAATTAATCTAAATAAAACCTAAGATGTCTTTTATCCTTTTAAGTAGTTTAGTTTTTTTCTATAGTTTAAGTATATCACGTAAAAATGAATATATTAACATAATATACTTTATCAGCAAAAATTTCACTAACAAACTTTCTTAAA
>DKLE01000263.1 GCA_002455605.1 Firmicutes bacterium UBA6648 | reverse complement strand
ATTGCCTAAAACAGAGTTATTTTTAAATATTGAAGGGGAAGAATTTAAAGCCACAGGCAGACAGATAACCCAAAATGGATTTAAAGAAATCGCTGCTCATTTATCAGAGGTTCTCAAGGCATATCAAAAGACTGACAAGGAGGAAAGCGGCAAAGGAAAATCAAAGAAGTCTAAGAAGAAGCAGGCAGAAGAAAAAGAAGAGGAGATTATTCCGGCGTTAACCCAGGGACAGATTCTAGAGAATGTAGGTATTACATCCAAAGAAAAAAGTACCCAGCCTCCAAAGCCATATACGGAAGATACGTTACTTTCGGCAATGGAGAATGCCATGAAGACCTTGGAAGACGAAGAGCTAAAGAAAGATGTGGCAGGAGCGGGCTTAGGTACTCCGGCTACCAGAGCAGGAATCATAGAGCGAATAATAAAGACAGGCTTTGTGGAAAGAAAAGGGAAGAATCTTCTTCCCACGGAAAAGGCTTACGAAGTAGTAGATAATGTACCTGAAAAGGTTAAGAGTGCAGTACTGACAGCAGAGTGGGAGCAAAAGCTGGAGCAAATTTATAAGGGAGAGGCAGACAGCGATGAGTTCGTGGAAGGAATCGGGAACTTTGTAAGTGAAATGGTAGCAAGCTACACCAAAGATTGTATTTACGACGAGCGGGGAAGAGAAATCCTCGGTAAATGTCCCAGGTGCGGTAAAAATATTTATGAAGGAAAAAAGAATTATTATTGTGAAGGCGGAATGGAATGTGGTTTTGCTATATGGAAAGAGGACAAGTTCTTTTTAAGCAAGAAAAAGCCCCTGACAAAGCCCATGGTCAAAGCCTTTTTAGAGAAAGGGAGAATAAAAGCAGTAAATCTTTATTCGGAAAAGAAAGACACCACATATTCAGCCTATATTTTCATGGAGGATACTGGGCAGTATGTAAACTTTAAGCTTTATTTTCCTAAAAATATTAATTTTTAACAGAGAAAGAGACAGAAAGAAAAATCTATCTGTCTCTTTTTATGTCCGGCATGCAGTATAATCATTAATATGGATTTTTATGCTCTACTTATGAGTTTGTTTGTATAAATGGGTTATGCTTCACCCATCTTGGCTTTTTTCTTAGCCTGGGCGCTTCGGGTCAGTCTTATGCCGTCAGCATCGGCTAAACAATGACCGGTAAAGGATAAAGCAATAACCATGATTGGCATTAGGTAGTTAAATATAGCATAAGGTGCGTATTGAGCGGTGGTTACACCCAGAACACTTAAAATATATACGCCGCAGGTGTTCCAAGGGATAAGAGCCGAAGTAACGGTTCCGGAGCCTTCAAGGGCGTTGGACAATGTCTTCGGATGCAAGCCCATTTCTTTATAAGTTTTAGCATACATTCGGCCGGGAACTACGATCGAGATATATTGTTCCGGCATAGTAGTATTGCTGGCCACGCAGGTGAGCTCTGTAAGTGTTACCAGTCCTCTTGGAGTTTTTACAAGCTTTAAGAACTGACTTACTATTACCTCCAATTGTTTTGTAGTTTCCATGATTCCGCCGAACATCATTGCGAGAATGGTAAGTGAAATGGAGAACATCATATTCATAAGCCCGCCATTTGTTAGCAGATTGTCAATAGCTTCTACGCCAGTGGTACTTTCATATCCGCTCATACCGGCATTTAACATGGCTCCTAAATTAGATTCCGAGCCTTGGAAAATGGGACCAAGAACCGCAGCCGACAAAATGCCCAGCACAATTCCAGGAATTGCAGGGATCTTGCATGCTACCGCTACAATAACGATAATAGGAGGCAGCAGCAATAAGGGATTAATATTAAATGATCCTGATAATCCATCGCTCATAATCTGAATAGCACTTGTATCAGCAGCTTCTCCCGAAGATGCATATTTGAATCCCATGAAAGTAAAAAATGCCATGCAGATAACATATGTAATCATAGTAGGCAGCATCATAAATTTAATGTGGGTAAATACGTCGGTTCCAGCCATAGCCGGAGCAAGATTGGTCGTATCGGAAAGCGGTGACATTTTGTCTCCGAAATAAGCACCGGAAATAATTGCACCGGCAGCCACTGGAGCAGGAATTCCCAGGCCAAGAGCAATACCCATAAGAGCAAGCCCCATAGTACCCATAGTGCCCCAAGAAGTGCCGGTAGCAATTGAAGTAATAGAACAAATTATTAATGCGGCAAGTAAAAATATACTTGGTGAAAGAATTTGCAGACCATAATAAATCATTGTAGGAACAACGCCGGTAACAATCCAGGTACCTACGAGAATACCGATGATGGCCAAAATGATAATTGCCTGCAATGCTCTGAAAATTCCATCCATCATACTTTTTTCAATAGTATTCCAGTCATATCCGATATAAAGAGCCATGAGGGCCGCGATAATTACACCGATAAACATAGGAATATGAGGGTCAACATGATAATGTATGATCCCTACGGCCATGACTCCTATGAGAACGGCGAATGTAATTAAGGCTTCGATTAACCGAGTCTCTCTAGGCTGCTTCTTTGTATTATCTTTAACTTCCATTTTTTTCCCCCTTAATATAACATAACTGCAAGTAATCCGGTACAATTAAAATTATACTGTATACAAATGGTAAAATCAATCGCAATATTCAAAAAATTGCATAAATCTGTATAAACTTGTTCGCATTTACGTTAGATATGCATATCTTTATGCATGGAATGTATATTCGATAATTTTAAAGCTTTATGTTGCTTTTATTGTAAGGCTCTAGTATTATTTTAATAGTAATGTTTTTTTATGAAGGGAAACAGGAAATGTTTGAAGAAAAATATTTAAAGCTATTGTCGAAAGAATACCCGAATATCCAGAAGGCATCGGCAGAGATTATTAATTTGAGGGCTATTTTAAGCTTACCCAAGGGGACGGAATACTTTTTAAGTGATTTGCACGGTGAACACGAAGCCTTTATTCACATGGTAAAGAGCGCATCAGGTGTTATTCGTTCCAAGATAGATGAAATCTTTGAAAAGCGTTTACCGGAAAAGGAAAGAGATAAGCTGGCATCACTTATTTACAATGCAGAAGCTGAACTGGAAAGAAGACATAAAGAAGAAAGCGATTTTAATGAATGGTGCAGAGTAACTATTTATAGACTGATTGAAGTCTGCAAATCGGTGTCTACAAAATACACCCGATCAAAGGTGAGAAAAAGGCTTCCTAAAGACAGTGCATATATTATAGATGAATTATTACATGCGGATGATGAGGCAAACCGATCCCATTATTATAATGAGATCATCAATTCCATTGTGGAATGCCAGGTGGCGGAGCAATTTATTGTTGAATTGTCCGATACCATAAGCAGACTGGCAGTAGACAGATTACATATTATCGGCGATATTTTTGACAGAGGAGCACACCCGGACTACATTATGGAATATTTGATGAAATTTCATGATGTGGATTTTCAGTGGGGAAACCATGATATCGTTTGGATGGGAGCAGCCACAGGTAATTGGGCATGCATAACCAATGTCATCAGAATGAATATCAGCTATAATAATTTCGATATGCTTGAAATTGGTTATGGCATCAATCTAAGACCGTTGGCAGTCTTTGCAGCTAAGGTATATGCCGATGATCCTTGTACTTATTTTGCACCTCATATGCTGGACCGAAATACGTTTGATCCCGTGGATGAACAATTAGCAGCAAAAATGCACAAGGCTATAGCCATTATTCAACACAAGGTGGAAGGGCAGCGAATTATGTCCCATCCGGAATATAAGATGGATAACCGTTTGGTTTTAGATAAAATTAATTTTGAAAAGGGAACTATCACCATTAAGGATGTAGAGTGGGAATTGAGAGATACCAACTTCCCGACTATCGATCCTAAAAATCCATATCAGCTTACAGCGGAAGAAAATCTTCTGATGAATACGCTAGAAGCCTCCTTTTTAGAGAGTGAAAAGCTGCAAGAGCATATTCGATTCCTTTACAGTCATGGCGCAATGTATAAGTGTGTGAATGGCAATCTGCTTTATCATGGCTGTATACCGATGACTGAAGAGGGAGACTTTGAAGAGGTTACTTTAAACGGATCAACTTCCAGCGGAAAGGCTTTAATGGATTATCTGGATGATGAAGTCAGAAAAGCTTATTTCAATCCGTTAGCATCCGATGAAACAGGGATCTCCGGAGATATCATGTGGTATTTGTGGCTTGGCAGCAAGTCTCCGTTATTTGGTAAGGATCAGATGACTACCTTTGAGCGTTCCTTTATAGCAGATAAAAAATCTCACAAAGAATATACGGTTCCTTATTATAAATTGATTAATGAGCGTGTAATATGTGAAAAAATATTAGAAGAGTTTGGATTAGATCCAAATACTTCACATATATTGAACGGCCATGTACCGGTTAAAATCAAAGATGGTGAGAGCCCAGTCAGAGGCGGAGGCAAACTGTTTATTATTGACGGCGGTATATCAAAGGCTTATCAAAAGCAGACTGGAATTGCAGGATATACCTTTATTTTCAACTCCAGGTTTATGGCCCTTGCGGAACACCCGCCATATAGCCCGATGAAGGAGGACGGCAGCCAGGAATTTCATGCTCCTACCATTAAAATCGTTGAACACATGCCGGTGAGACTGACCGTTCAGACTTCTGATATCGGTGAAGACTTACAGGTGCAGGTGGAGGATTTAAAGAATTTGGTAAAAGCCTACCGATCCGGTCTAATTAAAGAAACAAGATAAAGAGCTATAATATAAATAGGTAATTAAATAAAAAGGAGCTATGCAAAACCATAGAAATCTCATTGAGAAGGCTGCACTTTGCATTGGCTCCTTTATTTTTTAGCTTTATTGTTTTTTTATTATTTATGCTCCATTGTAGACAAATCATATGGAGTTTCCTGATATACATAATAGTTCAGCCAATTGGTGAAAAGCAGGCTGGCATGCCCCCTCCATCGGAACAGAATTTCGTCTTCCGGATTGTCATCTCTAAAATAGTTACACGGAACCTGGATATCCATTCCTTTTTTTACATCTCTGAAATATTCGTTGGCTAAGGTTTCCTTATCATATTCCTGATGGCCTAAAATAAATATTTGTCTTCCATTGTCGGTTGCCAGGATATGGACACCGGCTTCTTTGGATTCCGCCAAGATACGGATTTGAGGGTGGGCCAAGATGTCTTCCTTTTTTACCATAGTATGCCTGGAATGGGGGGCATAAAAAAGTTCGTCAAAGCCTCTCATCAGCGGGGTGAACGGTCTAACAACCTTATGCTCGAAGACACCGAAAACTTTCCCGTCAGTCAGATGCTTTTCAATTCCAAAATGATAATAAAGAGCGGCCTGAGCTCCCCAGCAGATATGCATACTGCTATATACATTAGTCTTTGAAAATTCAAAGATTTGGCACAGCTCTTTCCAGTAGTCTACCTCTTGAAAAGGGAGGGTTTCCACAGGAGCTCCTGTTATAATCATTCCGTCAAACAGCTGATCCTGGATTTCATCAAGAGTCTTATAGAAAGAGTTCATATGTTCTTGAGAAGTATTTTTAGACTCATGGGAATCCATACATACCAAGGTCAATTCAACTTGAAGGGGAGAATTGGCAAGAACTCTTGCAAGCTGAGTCTCCGTTGCAATTTTTGTAGGCATTAGATTGACAATTAATATTTTCAGGGGTCTGATATCCTGAGTGATAGCTCTGCCTTTATGCATAATAAAGATGTTTTCTTTTTGTAAGGCGTCAGAAGCCGGTAACTCGTTAGGTATAATTAAAGGCATTTTTAATCCTCCTTGCTTACTTTACTGCTTTTAATGCTTGATTAAAATCGGCTTTGATATCCTCAATGGATTCAAGGCCTACTGAAACTCGAATAAGCTCCGGTTTAATTCCTCCTGCAATCTGTTCTTCTTCAGAGAGCTGCCGATGAGTGGTACTTGCAGGGTGTAATACCGAAGTGCGGATATCGCCCACATGAACCACAATACTTGTCAGCTTCAAATTGGAAAGGAAGTTTTCTCCTGCTGCTTTTCCGCCTTTTACACCGAAACATAAAACACCTCCTGCACCGGCAGGGAGATATTTTTCAGCCAGTTCAAAATATTTGTCGCCCTTCAAGCCGGGGTAAAGAACCCAGTCAACCATTTCGTGATTTTGAAGGTATTCTGCTAAGGCCAAGGCATTCTCACTGTGGCGCTCCATTCGGAGGTGGAGAGTCTGCAAACCCTGGTGGGTTAAATATGCGTTCATTGGAGCCATCGTGCATCCGAAATCTCTAAGCATTACTGCACGGAGTCTGACAGAAAATGCAGTTTCATTAAATTTATTATAGAAAGATAGTCCGTGATAGCTTTCATCCGGTTCTACCATCCCTGGGAATTTGCCGGAAGCGGACCAATCAAAAGTACCTGCTTCGACTACCACGCCCCCTACACAGCTGGCGTGCCCATCGGCATATTTGGTGGTGGAGTGAAGGACAATATCTGCACCGTGTTCAATCGGCCGGCAAAGTGCGGGAGATGCTAAAGTATTGTCCACGATAAAGGGGACTCCCATAGTTTGTGCCGCTTTGGAGAATTTATCAAAGTCAAGGATGCTTAAGGCAGGGTTTCCGATTGTTTCTCCAAAGATAGCTTTTGTTTCAGGGCGTTGTGCCTTCAATATTTCTTCAAGAGGTAAATCCTGATTGATAAAAGTTATTTCTATGCCTAATTTTTTTAAAGAGACGCCAAAGAGGTTATGAGTGCCTCCATAAATATTAGCTGCTGAAATGATATGATCGCCCGCCTGGCAGATATTACAGATAGTTATAAAACTGGCTGCCATTCCGGAGGCTGCGGCAATGCCTGCACTTCCGCCTTCCAGCAGTGCCATTTTCTCTTCAAGAGCGTTTACAGTAGGACTGCCCAGTCTGGTGTACATGAAGTTTGCACTTTCCAGGTCAAATAATTCTGCTACATCTTCAGAATTATAATATCTATATGTAGTATTTTGAATGATAGGCAGTACCTGAGGCTGACCGCTTTCTGCTTTATATGCGCCATGAACGCATTTTGTTTCAAATGACATATCTTTTATTTCATTCATGTTTTTACCTCCATTGCGTTTTACTAATTTATATATAAAAAAATAATCCAAATAATTGGTTCTTTTATATGTACAAACTATAGGATAGTTTGATATAATTTGGTTTATACACAAAAAAAGCGTTTTTTTTTGGTATCTATATACATATTTGATATGTTATACTATATTGCAAATAAAATCAACAATTTGTGGTATAATTAATCCAATTAATTGCGATACCGTGTTTTGAATTTTCAATAGTTGACCTTCAGATAGGGAAATTTTTTAAAAGACACAGCAAAGGGAACGAATGGAAAGGAAGCTTAATAAATGAAAATAGAATTACCGGAAAAAATAAGCACAGCTTTTATTTATGCTTGTATGAAGTTCGGAAATAAAGAGCCCGATGCAAAAAGCCTGCAATTAATAGAAGAGAGTTCGAAATTAATTCTGGATACTGCAGCACCCCGTACGGTTTATAAAGAATTTTCCCTGGCATTTTCTAAGGAATCAGATGAGATTTATATAGCAAATGAAAAGAACAGACTGGGAGGCCAGGCCATCGTAAAACATCTTCGGGGTTGTGAAAAGTGTGTTTTAATGGCGGTTACTCTGGGACAGCAAGTGGATCGGCTCATAAGAAGAACACAGATTACGGATATGGCAAAAGCTATGGCTTTAGATGCCTGTGCTTCATCACTGATCGAAGACTTATGTGATCAAATCAATCGGCAGCTTAAAGTGGATTACCAGCAGCAGAGAATGGGTTTGACCACAAGATTTAGCCCTGGGTATGGAGACTTGTCTCTAGAAGCTCAGGAAATCTTTTCAAATCTTCTAGAAATGGAAAAGAAAATAGGGTTGACACAAAGCAGCGAACATTTGCTCTTACCTCGTAAATCCGTTACGGCAATAATAGGACTGCATCCATTGACAGAACAGCAGGACGGAGAACCCATGAAAGTTAAAGCAGGCAGAGAATTTGATGCTTGTGATATTTGTCAGAGAAAAAGCCAATGCCAATTCCGGGCCAGCGGAGGTTATTGCGGAAAACCACAGTGATTTTATAAAAAGAATATTAAAATAAATGATAATGATATAGATGGATACTTAAACAGGAATGGAAGGATATGAAATTGAAAAATATTTTTAGTACAAAGAAGTATGTCATATTGGATGGGGCCATGGGCACGATGCTTCAAAAAAGTGGATTAGAATTGGGGGAGAGGCCGGAAATTCTGGCTATTACTCACCCGGAGAAGATTACGGCAATCCATCGCATGTATGTAGAAAGCGGTGCGGATTTGATTTATGCCAACACTTTCGGAGCTAATGCACATAAATTAG
>DKLE01000091.1 GCA_002455605.1 Firmicutes bacterium UBA6648 | reverse complement strand
CATAGAACGGCTGAAGGATAAGGCTCAGAAAACACAAGTGACCATTGATTTAGAGACTACAGCTGAAAAGCCGCCCGTATTTGTAAAGGGAGTAACCGCGATGCTGGATGAATTGGTCTTTAATTTGTGTGAAAATGCTATAAAATATAATAAGAAGGGCGGTAATGTAACCGTTAAGCTGACAGACAATCCGGTAAGGCTTATAGTAACCGATACGGGCATAGGGATTGCTCAGGAGCATCAAAGCCGGATATTTGAGAGATTCTATTGTGTAGATAAAAGCCATTCCAGAGATACCGGAGGAACAGGTTTGGGACTCTCTATTGTAAAGCATATCGTAAAGCAGCATAAAGCCGGCATTAACCTGGAAAGTGAGCCGGATAAGGGAACTAAAATTGAAATAACCTTTTAAATATAGGATAAAAGTTGTACTGGAGCATAAAATGATAAAAAGGGCTGGAGCAAAATAGAGAAACTTTCTATTTTGCTCCAGCTTTTTTTATTTGGATATATGTATTTAGTCTTTGTATTCTGCCCGTCTTTCAGGAGAAAGCTGATCCATTCGATCTTTTCTACCGATTCCAAAGAATATGGAAATCAACATGACTGCAAGCATGGTATAACAATAAAAGGCAAAAGGCATAACATCAAAAGCCGTAATTGGGCTCGAACTGTCAGCAGCAAATCCAAGGGTATATACCATCGCAGGAGTCCACGGCAGGCAATAGACGAAAGTATTTGATTGGCCATCCATTAGGTTGGCTGTTCGGTAAGGGCTAATGCCGTGCTGTTTTGATAAGGGTTTTGCAAAAGAAGCACCAACAGCAAGGATAGCAGGGGCATTGAGTCCCATTAAAGCAGAAAGTACAATAATCATAAGAGAAATGGTGATTTCTGCACTGACTGCATTTTTAGCAACCTTTCCCAAAGCTTCTAGCAGACAAATATCTCCCTGACCCTGGCGCATGATAGATATGGCACCAAATAGAAGTAAAGCCAGTATACATACTTGGAGCATACTTGCTATGCCATTGTAGATAACCCCATCTACTGTCCTGTCAAGACCTTCTCCCGACACGGATAACACAGCGGGAACTTGTGGATCTACGGCATCAATTTGAATAAAGTCGAATAGGCCAAAGGCACAAGCAACAATTATGCCGATGACCGTACCGATGGTAGTTGCAATAATGATATCTCCTGTTTTAATTGCAATATAAATAGTAAGAACCACGGGAACAAACATCGTTAGCACCATTGGATTATACTCATAAACGGAGGTTAATGCTCCTTGGCTTCCGGTCATAGTTCCTGCAGAAATAATGCAGATAATAGTTAAAATACCAGCTGCCAAAGAATATTTTAAACGGGAACGTACAACTCCTGGTACATCTACATCTTGAGAAGTAGCAGAGCAAATTGTTGTATCGGAGACGGGGGCAAGATTATCACCGAAAGCTGCTCCTGAAATAATAGCCCCGGCAATAAGTCCGGGATGCGCTCCCAAAGCAATACCGGCAGGGTAAAGAACTCCCATTCCTGCAGCAATGGTACCGAAGCCAGTGCCAGAAGCTGTGGCAAAAACAGCAGAAGCAATAAAGACAATGACTGCGAACAAAGTGCTGTTTACACCAAGATTCGCAGCGAGACCTGCAACACCGCTGGCAAGTCCTGACATGCGGAGGATTCGGGAAAATACTCCGGCGAAAATCCAGCACACTACAGGGATGATAGCCTCCTTACTGGACATACCATCAATAATGGCACTGGCATAATGCGCTTTATCCTTTGCTAAGAAAAAAGGAATAAGCAGTGCACTAAATGCAGGGACCCAAAGTGCTCCGTCAGAAATAGAACCCCACAGGAAAGTAGTAAGAATAATTAACAATAAAAAGACAACAAAGGGTAAGAAAGATACCCATGGACCGCCGTAAAATTCCAGGCGTTTTTTCTGTTCCATATTAAAACCTCCTCAAAATAAAATAACTACACTATTATCAGAAGCAAATCTCATACCAAAAAATTAAAAGGGATGCTCCTGTGTGAATTGCACATTTTTCTTGAAAGCTAAGCAAGAAATTAAAAAAGAAGTAAAAAAATAACCAGGAAAAATATTTCCATGTGGCAAAAAAATACCTAGCAATTTTCGTGTAGGAAGCTTGCAGGCTTCTTGAAAAGAGACAAAAAAGTCAATATAATGAGGGTGAATTCAGAAAAAAAACGGATATGGGAGTTTGGTAAATGGAAAGACAGTTTTTTAGGATCAGTAAGATAGGAAGAAAAGAAAATAAAAAAAGGATTATACTTATTATTTTTGCTCTGATTGGATGCCTGATTATAGGATTATTTTTTTATATCTCTCAGGAACGTGTCAATAAAATAAAAGATCAGGAGGTATTGAAAAAATATTTACGGGATGGAGCTTTTATTTACGGAGCAGATGAAAGTGCTCCCCCTTTAAGGTTTATTGACGATGACGGCGTCTATAAAGGAGTTGTTATTGATTATATGAATCAATTGTCTTTGGAACTGGGAGTTGAGATAAAGACCGTTCCCTATCAATGGGAAGAGGCACAAGACGCCCTAAAAAACGGACAAACTGATTTTGCAGATATGTTTATTAATTCCCAGCGTGCTCAATATTTTGTATTTACTGAACCTATTTATAATCTGCGAACTGTACTTGCTGTTAGAGTAGGAGAGGAATATTCCTTGTCAGATGTTCGAAATATGATCATTGCTACGCAGAAAGGGGATTATGCAGTCGGATATTTGAAAGAAAATTATCCGGAAGCAACGCTGGTCTATGTAGAAGATGTAGCGGAAGGATTAAGTTTATTGACAGAGAAAAAAGTAGATGCTGTAATCGGTGATGAACCGGTTGTGTACTATTACATAGGCAAGCAGAAGGGGAACAGTCAATTTGAAATGATAAACACCGCATTATATGAGAAACCTGTTGTATTGGCAATTCCAAAAGCAAAAGCTGAAATTGTGCCAATAGTCAATAAAGGGATAAGGCAAATCAATCAAAAAGGACTCTTGGAAAAGATTCAACAGAAATGGTTTGGAATATCAACACCGTTACTCAAAAATACCAAAAATATATTGTGGCTGAAGTTTCTTATTATTTGCATCCTTATAGCAGGAATCTGGCTGCTTTTAATTTTGAATAATAATCAGAAGCTGAAAAAGCTGGTTAAAGAACGAACACATGAGTTAGAAAGCAGTCGAAATGAATTGCAGATTATTTTTGATGGAATACCGGAGTTTATTGTGGTTTTATCAGGAGAGAAAAGAATCATTAATGCAAATCAAGGATTGCTTCATTATTTAGGGCTGGGAAGTGAAGGGACCAATACAAAAACATGTGAGCAAATAATCTGCGGTTTTTGCCATAGCTGCTGCAATTGTATTGTTGATGAATGCATCCGGCTCAATAAAGAGGTGAAAAGAGAGGTTGCCTGCAATGGTGAAATTTATGAAATGGTAGCTTATCCCTTAGAAGCAGCAGAAGGAACCCTTGTTATGCTGAGAAATGTTACATTGGATGTTATTAAGAGGAAACAATTGCTGCAATCCGGTAAGATGCTGGCTGTGGGTCAGCTTGCAGCCGGGATGGCCCATGAGATTAGAAACCCTTTAGGTGTGATACGCACTCAAAGTTATTTATTACAAAAAAATAGAGAATTACCGGTAAATGCATTAAAATCTCTGGGCTTCATTGATGAAAGTGTTCAGAGAGCGGGAAAAATCATAGATAATGTAATGAATTTCTGGAGGGAAAGTGACGAGCGGGTTGAAAAGATAAATTTGTACGAAAATATCCAAAATATATTAGAATTACAGAGTGAGTATATAAAAAAGAAAAAAATAGATGTAAGCGTGAACTGCTGCAGAGATATTTATATATATAGCAATGGTGAAACGCTGAAGCATATTCTGATAAACTTAACCTCCAACGCAATAGATGCTATTCAGGAGGAAGGCTGGTTAAACATAAAAGGATATACAGACACAAAAGAAATAGTAATTGAATGCCAGGATTCTGGCATAGGTATAGATGAAAAGGATTTAGATAATATTTTTAATCCGTTTTTCACCACCAAAGAACCGGGCAAGGGAACTGGATTAGGTTTATTCATTGTATATTCTGAGGTGGAAAAGCTGTCAGGGTCCATTGAGGTGAAAAGCGCGGAAGGAAAGGGAACAACTTTTATTATAAAAGTGCCAGCAGGGGAAAGGAATAGTCATGGAAGGGAATAATAGTTTATTCAAGATATTAATAGTGGATGATGAAGCAGATTATAGAGAGACTTCCAAAATGCTGTTGGAGGAGTTTGGGTATCAGGTGGAAACAGCAGAATCCGGTGAAGAGGCATTAAAAATTTTGGAAATAGAATATTACCCGCTTATCATAACAGATATTATGATGAGTGGATTAAATGGTATTGATTTTCTTCAAAAGGTAAAGAGTATCTACCAACAAAATGTGGAAGTTATCATGGTTACCGGCTATGGAAGCGTAGAGACTGCAGTGCAGACAATGAAAATAGGTGCATTTGGATATTTCATTAAAAGCCATAATCCGGATGAATTAATTTTAGAAATAGAAAAAGCCAAAGAAGTAATTGATTTAAAAACGCTGAATAACTTACATAGAGAAAGCAGAGA
This sequence comes from Firmicutes bacterium UBA6648, assembly GCA_002455605.1. Lineage (GTDB taxonomy): Bacteria > Bacillota > Clostridia > Peptostreptococcales > Anaerovoracaceae > Aminipila. Next base: position 2,774 of record DKLE01000091.1, on the reverse strand, counting down.
AAATAAATTTTTAGTAGCCAGCAAAAATAAGAATATGCAAAAAGTCTGGGAATTGGTAGATAAGGTGGCAGAATCTAATGCCAATATACTCATAATAGGAGAGTCTGGAGTTGGAAAAGAAATTATTGCTAATGAAATCCATATCAGAAGCCCTAGAAAAATAAAGCCTTTTGTTCCTATTAATTGTCAGCATTATCCGGATAAATTGATAGAGTCGGAGCTATTCGGACATGAAAAGGGTGCTTTTACTGGAGCGGTAGCAAGGCGGCTGGGAAAGTTAGAGGAAACCAACGGAGGAACTATTTTTCTTGATGAGATCGGAGAAATGGACTTGGGAACGCAGGTGAAACTCTTGAGGGTACTGGAAAATCATGCCATCGAAAGAATCGGTTCAAACCGGTCAATTACAGTTGATTTTAGACTGGTATCTGCAACAAACAGAGATATTTATGCAGCGGTGGAAGAAGGTTTATTCCGAAAAGACTTTTTATATCGAATAAATACCATTGAAATAGATGTTCCCGCTCTTCGAGAGCGGCCAGAGGATATTGAGGATTTAATAGACTTCTTCATAGAACGGTTTGCAAAGCAGACAGGAAAGCACATCATAGGCATGGAACCGGAATCAAAGGAAATTCTATTAAAGTATCAATATCCCGGAAATGTAAGAGAGCTTAAAAATATTATTGAAAGAATGGTTATTCTTTCAAGTGGCGGTATGCTGACGTTAGATAACAAGAAAGCATATGTTTCGGAGAACATCTGCAATGTTCAGACAATCAATAGTGTAAAGACAAATTTATCCTATAAAGAAGCAAAGCAGGAATTTGAGAAGCAATATATTAAGGGTGTTATTGAAGCATGCGGCGGAAACATTACTCATGCGGCGGAAAAGATGGGAATGAGCAGAAGACAGCTTTTTAATAAAATTACGGAGTATGGCATAAAAAACAGCCAATAAGTTTTATATGGTTAAATATTACAAAAATCCCGTATTGGGTAGATAAATTAACAGGGAAGTATTAAAATAGAACAAATGGATAAAAATTAAGTTAATTATTGTTTAATCAATAGAAACCTGACCAGATGTAGTTTGTATATATTTAGGCCAGATTATTAAAGGGAGGAAATCTATTATGAAGAAAAAACAAGAGTTACTTATCGACTTTATTAAACAGTTTGATGAGCACCCGTTTGCCATAGAAATGGACGGGGAAAAGCATCTGATAGGCGAGGGAGACCCCACTTTTGTAGTTAAAGTGAATAAGCCGATAGACATTAAGGAACTGGTAAAGAGTACTTCCATTGCCCTGGGAGAGGCCTATATGAAAGGGGATATTGAGGTGGAAGGAGACCTTTATACCGCATTGAATAATTTTCTCGGACAGTTAGGAAAATTCTCTAAGGATATTAAGGCATTAAAGAAGCTGATGCTGACTTCAAAGGGTAAGAAAAATCAGAAAAAAGAAGTAGCCTCGCATTATGATATCGGAAATGACTTTTATGAGTTATGGCTGGATGAAACCATGAGCTATTCATGCGGGTATTTCAAGAAAAAGAGGGATACCTTATATGAAGCACAGATGAACAAGATATATTATATTCTGGAAAAGCTTTGCTTGAAAGAAGATATGCATTTATTGGATATCGGCTGTGGTTGGGGACAATTGTTAATCGAAGCCGCCAAAAAATATAAAATAAAAGGGCTGGGCATTACCTTAAGTGAGGAGCAGTATAAAAAGTTCCAGCAGCGGATCAAAGAAGAAGGATTGGATGATAGATTGACGGTTGAGCTTATGGATTATCGGGATCTTCCGAAATTAAAGACTTCTTTTGATCGGATAGTCAGTGTAGGAATGATAGAGCATGTGGGCAGAGATAATTATGAAGCCTTTATGTCCAGTGTTGATAAAGTATTAAAGCCTACCGGCTTATTTTTATTGCATTATATAAGCGGGATGAAGGAGCATCCAGGAGACCCGTGGATGAGAAAATATATTTTCCCGGGTGGTATGTGCCCAAGTTTAAGGGAGGTCATAAATTTATCTGCGGAGTACAATTTCTATACATTGGATGTGGAGAGCCTGCGAAGACACTATACGGAAACATTACATCGCTGGAATAAGAATTTTAATGAGCATAGAGACGAAATTCAAGAAAAAATGGGAATTGAATTTACTCGTATGTGGGATCTTTATTTATGTGCTTGTGCGGCCACTTTCAACAGAGGGGTTATTGATTTACATCAAATTCTGTTATCAAAGGGCGTAAATAATGAATTGCCTATGACTAGATGGTATTAAGATTGAATAAAAGAGACGGAACAAACTTTAGAATCAGTTGTTCTGTCTTTTTATTATGGAAATAATTACGGGCAATTGTATGCAAGGCTTGAAAAGCTATCCACTTTATATGGTCAAATATGTAATGAATTGGGGGAGAAGGGATAACGTACATAAAGTACAAAAAATGTACATTTTACCCCTTAAAAACCTTTGTGAAATTGAGCGGAAAGGAATAGAACATGCTATACTTAGAAAGTAAGAGTACCGAGCCACATTATAATCTTTGGAAGAAGGGCTTAGCAGTGCTGTTGAACAACTAAGCAATGCTATAGTGGGAATGAATAAAGAATGGCTGCTCAACTTAATATTATAAAAATAGATTCTGGACAAAAGGTTAATTAATTGGAAGCCTTTACATTTTTAGTAGAGGGATTAATTATATTAAGTTACTACAGTTATATTTAAGAGGGAGGACTAATTTATGTTAAT
>DKLE01000287.1 GCA_002455605.1 Firmicutes bacterium UBA6648 | reverse complement strand
TCTTCCGATCTGTTAAGCATATTGCTTTTTTATTTAATGCAGAAGTCAGTGTAAAAAGTGAACTGGGTGAGGGCACTACATTTACAGTTGTATTTAACAGGAAAGAGGTATAGATGGAGCATCTTGATTTTTTAATACGTGATCTAGCACTAATCTTGGTAGTTGCCAGTGTTACTACTATTATTTTTAAAAAAATAAATCAGCCTCTGGTTTTGGGATATATTTTGGCCGGCTTTTTAACCAGTTCTAATTTTTCCTTAATTCCTACCATAGCAGATCCTGAAAATATCAATATTTGGGGTGAGTTGGGCGTCATCTTTATCATGTTTGCTTTAGGCCTTGAATTTAATTTTCATAAAATAGTCAATATTGGTGGAAGTGCTATTGTAACTGCTGCCACGGTTATAACCTCCATGGTTTTTCTGGGTTATGGTGTGGGTTTAGCTATGGGATGGAGCAGAATGGACAGCATTTTTTTAGGCGGTATGATCTCTATGTCCTCCACCATGATTATTTTAAAGGCATATGAAGAATTAAAGCTTAAACATAAAAAGTATGCGCAATTAGTTTTAGGAACTTTAATTATTGAAGACGTGGTGGCCATATTTTTGATGATTGTACTATCAACCATTTCAGTCAGTAAAGATATCTCAGGCTTAGAGCTGGGCAGCCAGATCGGCAAAATGATGCTGTATCTGATTTTATGGCTGCTGCTTGGAATTTATCTGATACCCACAGGGTTAAAAAGAGCAGATAAATATCTAAACGATGAAACTCTTCTTATTGTATCCCTGGGATTATGTCTGGCTATGGTAATTATAGCTAATTATATGGGGTTTTCCTCTGCATTGGGAGCGTTTTTAGCCGGCTCAATACTGGCTGGTACAGTCAAGGCAGAAAGAATAGATGAATTGGTAAAACCCATCAAGGATCTGTTTGGTGCAATATTTTTTGTATCAGTAGGAATGCTGGTAAATCCCACGTTGATCGTCAAATATTTAGGCCCTATTATAATTCTTACTATAGTAACTATTGTAGGTCAGATGACTTTTTCCGCAATTGGGGTCTTGCTGTCGGGACAGTCTCTTCGTACGGCCGTGGGAGCAGGAATGAGCATGGTTCAGATTGGAGAATTTTCTTTTATCATAGCTTCTTTAGGAACGGCTTTAGGAGTTACAAGTGACTTTTTATATCCTATAGTTGTGTCTGTTTCTGTAATAACAACCTTTACAACCCCAATGTTTATTAAGAAAATTGATTCTGCTTATGTAATTGTAAACAAGCTTTTGCCAAGGACAACTCTCCGGACTATCAAGCAATATACCTCAGAAAGGCAGAATGAAAATGAAAAGGATCCGGATTGGAAGGAATACTTAGGCAAATATATACCAAGAACAGCAATTACTACAATGATCCTGCTGTGCATCTATATTATAGGCATACAGGTTACGACACCTGCATTATGGCACCATGGAATCAAGTATCTTATTGCGAGACGAATTGCTTGTGCATCCACGGTGATATTAATGACACCGATAATAAATCTTATGTCCTATAAAAGAAATATGGTTTATACCAAGCTTTGGCTTAAAAGCAAGACCAATAGGCTTCCTTTATTGGTTTTCAGGAGTGTGCGTATACTGATTTCTATATTTTTTGTTATGCTCACGATTAATACCGTCACCAATATACCGGTATGGATTTTATGGACCATTGCATTATTTATAGTGAGCTTTAGTATCAAATCGGATTTTATGATCAGCAATTCAATTAAGATTGAAACCCGATTTATTGCTAATTTTAACGAACGGATTCTGGAAAAAAATAAAAAGGAAAGAGGAATTGTTAAACATTACAGATGGTTGGATGAGACCCTGCTGGTAGATGAATATGAAATAGAAAAGCTGTTGATACAAGAACCGGAAAAGATTTTCTATGCCAGACGAAAATTAGGAGTACAGATTATCAAGATTATCAGAAAAGATAAACATATCAATATACCTGACAGAGAAACAGGCATAAAAGAGGGAGATATTGTGGTAGTCATGGGAAAAAAACATAATTTGGATTCCTATGAAATGGCTATTGAAAATGCCGCGGTTACATTAAGAAGAAAAGAAAGATATACACTAAGAGATTATACGTACCGACAGGTTTTTGTTTCTACGGATAAAGAACAGCATTTGCTTTGTATGGCAGTTAATGTAACAAATCAATGTGAATTTTGCAATAAAACTATACAATTGTCAAAGATAAAAGAAAAATACTATGGCTTTGTTATAGGTATTGATAGAGATGCCTTATCCATAATAGGCCCCAACAAAAATACGCAGATTCTAGAGGGTGATGTTTTGTGGGTGCTGGGTCATCAAAGAACCCTGGATAAATTTTTAAAGGAAGGAATTTTAAATTAGCATAATCGAAAAATGTCGACACAAAACAGTTGTAAAATATTTACAGCTGTTTTATTATATAATCAAAAGTAAAAAAAAGGAATTTGAGTATTAAAATGGATATCAATAATGACGTGATTATTGCCATTATGGAAGAGCTAAGAAAAAGAATCGGAAATAATGACTGTGAAAACGATGAACAGCAGATTTTTAAACTAATTGAAAATTATATATTATCTGAAGAAAGACTTCAGCTGTTTGATTTTAAAGTAAAAGCAAAATTGGTTTACCGAGTTTATTATTCTATACGAAAAGATCTAGGCATTCTATATCCTTTTAGCCGAGATAAAGACATCACGGAAATAATGGTAAATGGCAAGGATAATATTTTTATCGAACGTTTTGGAGGAGTGGAAAAAGTCAATCAGAAGTTTACAAGTGTCGAAGAGCTGGAGGAACTGATAAGAAGAATTGCCGGAAGAGTTCATCGAGAAATTAATGAATTGAATCCAATAGTTGACGCTAGACTTCCGGATGGTTCAAGGGTAAATGCCGTATATAAAAATATTGCACTGAACGGACCCATACTGACCATTAGGAAGTTTCCGGAAAAGGCTTTTAGTATGAAAGATTTAATTGATTTTGGTACTATAACGGAGGAAGCAGCGGAATTTTTAAACAGAATGGTCGTTGCAGGAGAGAATATTTTCATCAGCGGCGGTACAGGCAGCGGTAAAACCAGCTTGCTGAATGTTTTATCAAATTATATCCCAAAAGAAGAAAGGATCATTGTTATAGAAGATTCAGCGGAGCTTCAGCTTGATGAAATAGAAAATATAGTACGATTAGAATGCAGAAATGCTAACATCCAGGGAAAGGGGCTCGTAGATATGCAACAGCTGATTAAAACCAGTTTAAGGATGAGGCCAAACCGTATTATTGTGGGAGAGGTGAGAGGAAAAGAAGTCCTGGATATGCTGCAGGCATTTAATACCGGGCATGATGGCTCTTTATCTACCGGACATGCCAATTCTGTATCAGGTATGCTCAAACGCTTAGAGACAATGGTATTGCAAGCTGTAAATTTTCCCATAGATGCTATAAGGAATCAAATTGCTGAGGGCATAGATATCATGATTCATTTGGGCAGACTGCCTGATAAATCCAGAAGAGTCTTGGAAATTGCAGAAATATATGGTTATGAAAAAAATAAGTATAGCATTAATTCTCTATTTAAGTATGATGTGAAAAACGGATTGACAAGAACAGAAAATCAGTTAAAAAATATGGATAAGCTATTGCTGAGAGGGGTGAAAACATGAAAAAGATTGAAGTTTACGAAAATATAAATTATGACAATTATCAATTGGATGGATTGCAGAGAAAAAAATATTATCTATTGGCGGGTACGGGATTATTTTTTATTGGTTATGTCTTTTACGCAAATGTAATAATCTCTATTTGCATGATATTATTTGCGCTTCCTTTGAAAAAGGTTTATATAAAATTTAAAATAAAACAGCAAAAGGAGCTTTTGAGGCAACAGTTCCGAGACCTGCTCTATTCTTTAGCTTCCTCTGTTGCAGCGGGAAGACAGATGTCAGAGGCTCTTGCAGAAGGAAATTCAAACTTATCCTTTATGTATGATGAAACAGCGCCTATTAGACAGGAATTAAGGTATATGGAAAAATGCATTAAAGAAAGCCGAACTGCGGACGAAATTCTTCTGAAGGATTTTGCTTACCGAAGCGGTGTAGAAGAAATTATAAATTTTGCTGATGTTTATTCTACCTGCAGGACAACGGGAGCGAATGTGGCTGAAATGATTTCTAAGGCAGCATCCGTTATTATGGATAAAATGACTATTGATAGAGAGATTAAATCAATTATAGCACAAAAAAAGCTGGAAACCAAAATTATCAGTGCTATGCCGATAGTAGTTATTATCTTTTTAAACTTTGTTTCTCCCGGATATTTGAATAGCTTATATGATACGGTCCTGGGACGTATCATAATGACGGCTTCGCTGACTGTTATGGTCATATCTTATTATATTATGAATAAAATGGTCGAGGTTAAGGTATGAAAAAGCTGGATAAATTATTGATATCTCTTATGAGCAAGATACCGGATTTAATAACCGGAAAATCGAAAGAATATGAAAAGGAGCTTTATTGGATTTACGGGAAGAGTGAGAAGGATGAGGTACTTTCATTCAAGCTAAACAATTTAAAAAAATATGCAGTGATTGTTTTTTCTTTCTTTATCATACTGATAATTCTCGTATTTAATCATTTGCTTTATAATCAAAGCTTTCTTTTAGAAGATAAAGATGGATACAAATATATTGAAAGGCCTACCCATGATCAAGGAGCCTTTAATGTGAAGTTAATTGTTTCCGGCAATATACAAGGTGAGGAAATAAAGAAGCCTGTTATATTAAACATTAAACCTGAAGGAGCAGATAAAGTACGGGAGAAAAGTACAAATAATCCAAAGGATTTAACTCAAGAGGCGATGAGCAGACTGGGCACCGTTATTAATCATATTAACAAGAGTGACAATGCTAAAATGGTATATTTGCCGGCGGATATAGAGGGGATGAAAAATGTGGAATGGAGAATGAATAAAGACGGTCCCGTGACACTAATTATTTTCGCCGCAGGAATTTTACTGATAGGTGCTTATGCGAAAAGGTATGATGAAATAAAGAGGCTAAAAAAACAATGTAATGAATCCATAGAAGAAGAACTGCCGGACTTTTTAAATAAAATGGTGCTCTTAATGAATGCAGGATTAGTTTTGCCGGCAGCATTTGAAAAGATAGTACGAGATTATGATGAGCATGTGTATAAAGGTAAATCATATTTTTATAAGCAGTTAATAAAGATAAATCAGAAGGTATCCGTTACAAATGCTTCTATGGAGCAGGAACTAAAGAAATTTGCAGAAAGAAGCAAAAACCGGGAATTGATGAGGGTGGGCAGTGTGATAGCAGATAATATACAAAAAGGTACGGAGCTGGTCAATATTCTTCAGAAAGAAAGTGATTTTTTATGGTTTCAAAGGAAAAAGAGAGCAGAAGAGAAAGGCCGTATAGCTGAAACAAAGCTTACTATACCATTAGCATTACAGCTACTGGTTTTAATAATAATAACCTTAGCTCCTGCTATGATTGAAATGTAGGACAAGGTGCAACAAACATGAGGAGGTAAATATGAAATTGATTAGAAACAACAAAAAAGGAATGGAAATGGTGCAGGTGGGAATTTTGATAGCGATTGCTATAGGTATTGGTCTTATTTTTAAGACTCAGATTTCTGATTTTATCAATGGAACTTTTTCTAATCTAATGAACAGTGGTTTTTAGATGGTTAATAAAAGAGGCTCTATAATGGTTGAAGCCGCCATTATTTATCCGCTGGCAATTGGTGCTGTGATGGCTATGATTTACATAATGATTTGTATGTATACCAGTGCTGCAATTAAGTCTAATTTGAATGTCCAATTAAGGTACAACCTTCTTGAAAAAACTCAAGCAGGAGAAATAATCAATCTGGAAGGGAGGTTTGCGCCAGATGATAAATATGGAAAAAGTGCCTTTAATAAAAAAATTGGCATAACTGAAGGAAGTGATTCAGGAGTAAAGGTTTTGCTTGGAACTACATCACATAGCTATAAAGGAAATGGACTCATGAGAAATATAATTAGAAGAAATCATCAAGGAGCAATCTATTTAATAGATGAAAAAGATTATATACGAAAGGTAGATATGGTAATTAAGTGAAAATATTGCGGTTTCTTAGTGTCAAAAATAATAAGAAAGGAAACATCTCGGTGATGCTTGCCATGATATGGGTTTCTTTAATCCTGATTGCTGTAGTTTTAGTCAATGTATCAGCAATTGCTTCTAATTATTCCTATTGCGATGGTGTGCTGCAGCTTGCAGGGAGAGCCGTTTTGTCAGAATACCATAAGGCTTTAAAAGAGCAATATGGCATAATGGCTTTTAAGAGCTATGAGCAAGAAGTCAGGGATAAGCTGCTGTTTTATGTAAACAGCAGCTTGAAAGGGAAGGCAACAGGAAATAGTCTTACTTTAATAAAACCCATATTAAGCAGTTTAAGATGCGATCTGCTTTCTTATTCTCTGGCAGATGCAAATAATTTTGAAAACGATATTATTGATTATATGAAGTATCCGAAAATTGAAAAACAAAAAAATGAAGAAAGAACTTATCAGGGGAAGGGTGAACTGATAAATCATAAGATTATAAATAATTTGCCATCAAAGAATTTGGAAGAAGAAAATTTCAATATAGGAACTATATTATCCAACGGTCTGCCTTCATGGAGTGAATTAATTCATTCCAATACACGAAGGCTTATCGTTGATCGGTATGCATTAGAGAATTTTAATTATCGGTTGGGAATGGAGAGTAAAGGGGAAACTTTCTTCAAAAATGAATTAGAGTATATTTTATACGGAAAATTAAGTGATCGGGAGAATCAAGACGAATTTATAAAAGACTTTCGAACCATGAGGCTTATTTTAAATTCAGCTCATATATATGCAGATTTTGAAAAAAGAAATCAAGTTTTAGAGATGGCGGAATTGATGACACCAGGACCTCAGGCTGCAATTACTGCTGTAGCCTTGGCTGAAGCATGGGCCTATGCAGAAACGAGGAATGATGCCAAATTACTTGTAGCAGGGGAAAATGTAGCTTTATATAAAAATAAGCAAAATTGGGCATTAGATTTAGAATCTGCAGTTAGTGGCACTAAAACGGATGGGTATATAAAGTCAGCTGATAGTAAAGGTTTAAACTATAAAGATTACATTCGTTTGTTTTTATATTGTGAACAGCGAGAAGCTAAATTGATGAGAATGATGGACTTGATTCAGATAAATATTCAAGGAAGCTTTGATGAATCTTTTTATATAAAGGATTGTTATATCGGATTAAAGTATGAGGCGGATATCAATGGGCAGGAGTATGGTTATGTGGAGAATTACTAAAAAAGGAAGTATTGGTCTTGAAGCTGCTATTATCTTGCCTTTAATCATCCTAGGAGTTTTAAGTATTTCTTATCTAATAAAAATTAATTGTGCCAATGAATCCGTTATGAGCATAGCTGTTGATGAAGCAAGAAAGCTAAATATTGAAGCCTATACTCCGGCGGGACGGGCAGCAGCTATTATATTTCCCATGAATTTGAGGGAGAGGATACAAGAAAATTCTGATTGCTCATGGGTTAAGATTAAGGACTTCAGATATCTGTATACTAAGGAGCAAATGGATAATTTAATCTCCTTTCAGGTGGATTATAAAATTAATTGCAGCTTTCCGATTTTGTATCATGAACCTCTTTTAGGAAAGGAAACCGTAGTAACCAGAGCCTTTGTAGGAAGTGACAGGTATATCCAACGAGGCTTTTCCGAAATGGAGGAAATGGAAGAATCAGAAATAGTTTGGATTTTTCCTTTAGCCGGGGAAAAATATCATAGAAGAGATTGCTCCTATATTAAAGTTGCTGCAACAAAAACCATGCTATCGCAAAATATAAAAAGAAAATATAAGCCTTGTAGTATTTGTGATTCAAAATATCTTGAGAAAGGGAGTATAGTTTATTGCTTTTTCAATAATGGTCAGTCCTATCACCGCCCCAATTGCTATGTGGTAGAACGGTATGTGGTTGAAATAGAAAAAAGTGAAGCAGTAAAGAGAGGCTATGCACCCTGCTTAAAATGTGGAGGGAGCTAATGGAAATTTTTTTTGAAAATAATCAAATAAAAGACTTTGAAGTGAAAATACTTGCTTCAGGTCATTGTGAATATTTTATTCCTATGTCATTTATAAAGCTAGAAGGACAGCTTCGTGTCATCTATCATACGGAGGGGTATAAGCCTTTAGGTCTGACTCAGTTAAACAATCCGTGGGAAGTGCTTGATCTGGTGGAAAAGTTCGTGTTAGCGGTTAAAGGTGCTCAAAATCATTTGATTTTACATACAAGCTATGATTGGAAGCTAGAATATCTCTATTTAAAGGCAGCAGAACAGCGTTCTGTGAATAAAAACATGGGGGAGCTAAAAATTACGTTTGTGCCTCTAGAAGAAGTTAAGGAAGGTTTTTCCCGGAGAATGGTTTTCTTCTTGAAAAGTATGCATTTTCAGCATATACGATGCAGTGAATATATAAATATGGTAATCGATAAATTAGAGTCGGTGGATTTATCCATGGAATCGTTGATTAATTTTTTAGGTGAATTAAAAAGAGAAGCTTATCTATGTGGATGGGGTTAATAACATAAAAAAAAGCCGAAATATTTCGGCTT
>DKLE01000052.1:18911-23701 GCA_002455605.1 Firmicutes bacterium UBA6648 | reverse complement strand
GGAAGCAATTTTTCTGTGTCTTTCTAAAATATTTTTGTCTGCAATCACGTTATCCACTGCGGCACGCAGTCCGTAAATATCACTTATGGGCATGGTATACGGAAACCATTTCTCTTTATAATAGTTTTTGAAATTTAAAATATTAGCATAAAAAGAAGCAATAGGCGTCTGTCTCTTTTCCATTGCGTCTATGGCTTTGTCACTGACCCAAAGCATTGTCAGCCCCGGAGGTGCTGACAGAGCCTTCTGTGATCCCCCACACAAAATATCAATTTTGCTTTCGTCTACATTTACATGTTCTCCGAACATACCCGCAACAGAATCTACTACCGTTAAAACTCCATAGGATGCCAGTAATTTGCAGATTTGCTCAATGGGATTGAGAACACCGCTTGGGGTGTCACAATGAACAATTGTAGCATATTTAAAATCTGCATCCTTTCTCAGAAATTCTTCCAGCTCTGCCACATCAATAGGCTTATGGTAATCAGACACAAAGGATACCGCTTCACCGCCGTACATAGTCACGAAATCAGCAAAGCCTCTTCCGAAGATACCATTGTCCAGCACTAATACTCGGTCTCCGGGCTCTGTTAAAGAAGCACATGCCGCTTCAAGGCCCAAAATACCTTCTCCCCCTAATATATAAACATTATTTTTTGTATGCATCAGCTGTCCCAGAAGATCACAGGTTTCTTTATAGAACTCACAAAAGGACGGATCGATATCCGGATTAGTTGTTTCTAAGCTTCTTGCCATACGCACATTTTCCCGAACGTTTGTAGGCCCTGGTGTCATGGTTTTATACATATTTGGTCTACCTCCTTATTTTGCCATTTTCCTCAAACGCTCTACGATTGGAAGCACGATAATTCCCGCTACGACAACCTGCATAACGTTACCCGGAATGGATCCCAACGGAAGAATCCAATTCCCATATAAGATTACCTCCGTAAAATAGTATCCCACAATCTTTATAATAAGCGCAGCAATAACTGCAATAGTATTTACTATCACCGGTTTAAAGTGAAGCTTTTCCGTAATAAGTCCCACTGTGAAGCCCATCATCCCTACTATAATAAAAGTAAAGGGAGCCCATGCTGTCCAACCGGAAATTAAATCGAACATTGTCATACCGAAGGCTCCAGCCAAAGCCCCGGTCTTTTTACCGTAAACAATTGCCGCTACAAACAGCGGAACATTGCCCAAATGAATAAGACCGCCGTTGCCCATAAATGGTAACCGGATGTTAATAAACATGGTGGCAGCTAAGGTAAGTGCTATAAATAGCGCGTTTATAACCAATGTCTTTGTTGTATTTCTTGCTTGTGAAACCGTCTGTGTATTTGTGCTCATTGCTTTGCCCTCTTTCCCTGTAAAAATAAATCAAAATTATTCTGTTTATATATTACTAAATAAGTGATAGCATTAAAATATGCAATTTTATTTATTTTAATATGTACAGTTTGCATTTGTACCTTATTTCTATAAAACTGTATATTTAATATACAAAAAAATAACCTCTTCAGGTGTTTTTCTGAAAAGGTTATTCTTCATATTATTGCAAATTATTTAGTTAATTAAAGAGTCATTGCCAGATCCAATGGAATATAGGTGCTTCCATTCTTTTCCAAAGGCGCGAAAGACAGTTTAACTTCTGTAGACTTTCCGCCTTTAGTAACAGTACAGGTATCTTTACCAAGTGTAAAGCTATAGGAAGATGAGCCATTTGTCAATACAATCGGCTTTGTATTTCCAGTCCATTTAACTGTATATCCTTTGTCAGCGGCAGCATCCCGAAGAGAGATTTCCGGTACAAAAGGACCTCCCAGTTTCTGCGCAGTCCGTCCGAATCGATCCATCATGAAAAATAATAGATTGTCATATAAATGATCTGCGTCTTTACAAGCCTTTTCTGCAATCTGCATATGTAAATCCGTCACATATTTCTTTGCCTTTGCCGGATCTTCCGCATATAGCTTAATCATTTTTGCTTCTGCCGTCTTCATATCCTTATAAAGAGCTTCTTCATAGAAATTCCAATAGTCTTTGACTCCTTGGCCATAGAAGCTTCTATTCTGCTCTGCCAACGTACAGATTCTCTTAAATTTCCAATACGCACCGTTCGGATTGTAATCTTCGCCATCCACTTTATATGCGGAATAAGTATCTGTAATTCCGCTGAAGTTTGGTAAAAATACAGAATGCTCAGCATTGCCGAAAGCCAGCCACTGTAATGCAGAGATTTCCTTCGGATAATTATCCTTTACCTGTATAACGTGAATCTGCGATTGACGTTCCACACCAATTACTCTTAAGCTTTCATTTCCTGGAAGAGATGCATCATATTTGGTTCCTTCATATCGATTTCGAAGGACATCCATAACCTCCAAGGCAGAAACCTTTTTTGCCGGATCATAAAATAACGGATATAAGGTTTCTGTTTTATATTCTCCAGCTGTAGCAGGAGCCAACAGCTTATGCCCCATCCAAGTACGCATATTCGAGTAGTCTTCTCTAGGCTCTCCGAATGTAGCGGCCAAATGTACTTTTCCATTTACCATCACCGTCCACTTGTTTGCTTCCGCTGTGGTAAACAGATCTTTCTGATACACAAAATTCTCTGTATCAGCAGGCTCCACTGTTTCAATCATAAACTGATTCCCAAATACAGCGACTTTATCTGCAGGCATTTTCTGGGCTGCCCATAAATGTCCGCTGTAAACTTCGAAAATCCAAGCCTCCTTCTGATCGGCCAGCATGATTACATTGCCTTCCTCCGAGCCATATTCCTCAATAATACTTGCCAGCTTTTCTACCCCTTCTTTAGCTGTTTTACAAGTGGCTGCCACGATACCGGTCAGCACAGCCTCTCTTAAACCTCCTTCAACATAAGGATCTACTTTTTCGACCTCCGGTCTTGCATAAGCAGATACCGTAGCTGATATGCTTAAACCATATTCATTTGTGCAAGCTCCCATATAAGGACCGTCTCCGGCTCCTGAACTATCCGGAACCATTGTATACTTATAGGTAGTCGCCGGCAAAGGATAAGAAAAGCCTTGCACGTCGTCCATTGTACGGCCGGCAACATTTTCCACTCTGTCCACAACAAGAAACATCTTGTTATAGGCTCCTGTCCCCTGATCCTCACTTCTTGCAATAATTGTACTGCCGTCTTCACTTACATTCTTTCCAACGTATACGGCGGTACATGCAAAGGCACTGGTTGTACTCAGCAGTAAAACAACTGCCATAGCAACAGCTAACACTCTAAGTTTTCTCATTTCTTCTCTCCTCTTCATGTCTTGAATAAAAAATCAGTTATAAATGCTGATAAGGCCTCATTTTTATGACCTTACATATATATTTTACAATTTAAGTAAAAATGAGTCAAAGTATACCATATAAAAAACCGAATTGTATGAAAAAAAGAGCAATTCTGCATATTTTCTTGCTCTTTCAAATTAAAAACCACTGCTTAAGTAGCAGTGGTCTGTGCTATTGCTTTACTTCATTATCATAATGGTTATATAAACCCTATCTTTTCTGGTATTTCCCCCGATCTCCTGCAGAACCGTTTTGCCTTTTCCACGCAGGACAATTTTATCTCCCTTCCCTACAATTTTTTCAGGTTTTTCCGTCTGCATACCGTCTAAAAATACCACACCGCTTTTTATGGCCTGTACAGCAGCACTTCTGGAAAGCTTAAAAGCCGCAGCCACAACATTATCTAACCTTAATGATGCTACCGTTACATTCCTTTCTTCCGAATAAACCTCCGGACTTATTATACGCTCTATCTTTTCCTCTCTGAGGGTAAGATTTGTCCGCCCCGCTTTACTGTAATTTACCAGAAGAAACTCCGTTATAGTCCGAAGGACAAGTATATCCGCTCCTTTTTGGTGTACAAGAATATCACCAATGGCCTCACGTTTTATTCCCATTCCGGTTAACGATCCTAAATAGTCCCGATGAGTCAGTTCTTTGTATCCACTGTGCTCTGCCCGTATTAAAGTCAAGGGATTATCCTCTATATTATTTAAGAAATATTCATGCAGATCCCCTTCCGTTTCAATATGGATATATTCCGGTACAAAAACACCAATCCTGCGTTCAGAATCGGAGTATCCTCCATAGAAAAACCCTCTTACGTCAGCCCTGCTCCGTAACATTTTTTTACAAAGAGTCTGCTGTCTCATATCTAGAAATCCGGTATTTGTTATCATGTAATTTTCTTGGCATTGAGTTAATTTATCCTCTGCCATAGCCAGTATTAATTTATCTTCGTTCATAATCTCCCTGCCGTATAACTTTTTAAATATTGTTTATAAACTTTTTGCTGTGGTATAATTAAATTTAGCGGACTTTTTTTAAACATTGAAACGTATTATATACAAAAGAAAGGAAGTAATACTATGGAATATACATTTAATCCCCGCGGAGTATGTGCTCACAGCCTATCTTTTGAGATTGAAGACAATAAAGTCAAAAATGTACATTTTTATGGCGGCTGTAACGGTAATCTAAAGGGAATTGCAACTCTTGTTGAAGGCATGCCCATTGAACAAGTAAGAGATAAATTATCCGGTATTCAATGCGGGTACAAGTCTACATCATGTCCTGACCAGTTAGCTCAAGCTCTTAATCAAATATTGGACGTTAAAGAATAATAGTGCTTCATTTCAGTTTCAGGAACCATACTTCCGCCGGTCGCCCACAATATGTGAGTGGCCGTTTTTATTTTATTTTTTAGGCCATACTTCTCTAAATATTCTTCATTTTGCATC
>DKLE01000052.1:0-18822 GCA_002455605.1 Firmicutes bacterium UBA6648 | reverse complement strand
CGCTCTGGCAACCGTATCAAAAGCAGCGCACGCAGAAGGCTCAATAAAAATGTCTTCCGTATCGGCCAAGGCTTTTAAATAGTTGTAAAGCTTATAATCCTCTATGGTAGAAATACCGTCAATCAGGGTTTCTAATGCCTTGCCTACCAGTCTTGACGGCCGCCCTACGGCCAGTCCGTCTGCTGCGGTCTTTCCGTCAAGACCGATATCTTCAACACAAATCCCATCATGAAGCCCTGTTGCCATTCCCAGAACCATACACGGGGCATGGGTAGGCTCCGCAAAGAAACAGTGAGCATTTTCTCCATATCTTTTTTTAATACCGTAAGCCACACCTCCCGGAGCTCCGCCGACTCCGCAAGGAAGATATATAAATAAGGGATGATCCGAATCTACTTTTACATTTAATTGCTGCAATTGCTTTTCCAGCCGCCGCCCCACGGTTGCATACCCCAGAAATAGCTCCAAAGAACCCTCATCATCAACGAAATGACACAGAGGATCACGCTCTGCTGCTTTCCTTCCTTCAGCCACAGCCTTTTGATAGCTGTCAGGATATTCAATGACTATTGCTCCCCTTGACCGGAGCAAATCCTTTTTCCACTGTTTTGCATCAGCTGACATATGAACCGTTACTTTAAAGCCAAGCTTTGCGCTCATTATCCCTATGGATAATCCCAAATTTCCTGTGGAACCAACTGCAACACTATATTTTGCGAATAGCCCCTTAAAGCGGTCTTCTGCTAAAACTTCATAATTATCTTCTCTGGACAGCATTCCTGATTCCAGAGCCACATCCTCGGCAAATTTTAAAACTTCATGGATTCCTCCCCGGGCCTTAATGGAACCTGATACCGGCAGATGGCTGTCACACTTTAAAAGCAGCCGTCCCTCATGCTCATAGTTCAAAAGCTCCGATAAGCTCTTCTTCATCTTTGGAATTTCTTTGAGAGGGGATTCGATAATCCCTCCGCTTTTCTCCGTCTCAGGAAAAACCTTTTTTATGTATGGTGCAAATCTTTGGAGCCGTTCTTCTGCTTCATCAATATCCTTCTGAGTAATGCTCCCGTCAAAAGTATTTTCTATTCCTCTGGGGTTGATCCATAGTGTTTCCTCTGCATTTGCCAAGGCCTGTACCGTTTCACTATACTTACCCATTTCCTTTAACCTATTTAACATTGCAACCTCCCAAAAATTAGCATACAATTAAATCGAGTATTTACCTGTGGTAGTGCATACATTATACCATAGCAAGGAGATTAAAATGAGTACATTTTTATTTAAAATATTTATAAAAGATTATGAGAACACCCGTAATCCTATGGTCCGTGAAAAATATGGCAAACTGGCAGGCTATGTAGGCATTGTCTCTAATATGCTGTTATGTACTGTGAAAGTAATAATCGGCTTCCTCACAAACAGTATCGCTATTGTTGCAGATGGAATTAATAATCTGACAGATGCCTCTTCTTCTCTGATTACCCTCATCGGCTTTAAGCTTGCCGCAAAGCCGGAAGATGAAGGCCACCCTTTTGGGCATGCCAGAATTGAATATCTGACAGGCCTCCTGATCTCTGCAATAATTATTATCCTGGGCTTTCAGCTATTAAAGACTTCCTTTAATAAAGTATTGCATCCAGAAACCAGTCAATTCAGTTATATAACTATAATCGTTTTAATTCTAGCCATTGGAATTAAAATCTGGCAGTCCCGATTTTATATCACAGCAGGCAAAAAGATTGACTCTGTAACCTTATCTGCAACGGGGGCCGACAGCCGAAATGATGTTATCGCTACCAGTACGGTTTTACTCAGCGTCCTGATCAATAAAGTGACCGGTTACCAGCTGGATGGTATAATGGGCTGTTTAGTTGCGGCTTTTATTCTATGGTCCGGCATAAAGCTAATCGGCGAAACTTCCAGTCCGCTGTTGGGAGAAGCACCTCCTCCCGAGCTGGTCAATGAAATTTTAACAGGTGCCGAGTCCCATGAAGGGGTCATTGGTACGCATGATTTAATGGTTCACAGCTATGGACCCGGCAGAACCTTTGCATCCATTCACATAGAAGTGGACGCAGAGCGTGACATTATGGAGAGTCACGATATGATAGATAATATAGAAAGAGAATTAAGCCAGCAGCTGAATATTCATTTAACGGTCCATATGGATCCGGTGAAGCTTAACGATCCGCTCACGGAACAGCTGCGATCCGTATTAGATAAAGCCATTGAGCCTTTAGAAGGAGTTTATGGCATACACGATCTGCGATTAGTTTCCGGTCCTACTCATACCAATATTATTTTTGATGCCGTTTGCTCCTCCACGTGCAAAATGAAGGAATCGGAAATACAAGCAATTATAAATAAAAAAATTAAAGAAATTAATCCCAGCTACTATGTCTCCATTACCTTTGACAAAACCTATGCAAAACCTTAGCCTCATTGCTTTATGTATTTTTTGTCATAATAATAAATATAAAATAGACATTTTGCACAAGGTAAGGTATAATCTAGGCAAATTATAGTAGTTTTATAAATTGATAAAAAAAGAAAGGAATTGAGTGATATGAAAAAATATGTATGTGAAGTCTGTGGCTACGAATATGACGGAGATACTCCTTTTGAAGAGCTTCCGGAAGATTATGAATGCCCTGTATGCGGTGTAGGAAAAGATCAGTTTGAGGAGCAGGATGCATAATGAAAATTATCGATAATGTTTACAGCGTCGGCGTTGTAGACAGAGATGTAAGGATATTCCACGGATATTATACTCCCATCGGCACTACCTATAACTCATTTTTGATTATTGATGAAAAGGTTACGCTGGTTGATTTTGTAAAAGAAAAATTTACAGATGAATTTTTGAATAATATAGAAGGAATTTTACAGGGCAGAACCATTGACTATATTATTTGTAACCATGTTGAACCGGATCATAGCGGAGCTCTGCCCAGGGTCATGGAGAAATATCCTCAAGCCATGGTTTATGGAACTGCCAACTGTGAAAAAGGATTAAAAGCTTATTATCCTCACGCCAAGTACAATTTTACTGTAGTAAAATTGGGGGATGCGTTAAATACAGGGAAATATAATTTTAAATTTATCCCAATGCCCATGGTGCATTGGCCGGACAGCATGTCTACCTATTTGGAGGAAGAGAAAATGCTCTTCTCCAATGATGCCTTTGGGCAGCATACCGGCACAGGCGAAGCTCTTGACACCGAAAATGGCTTGGACAAGTTGATTGACAGAGCCGCAGATTATTATGCAAATATTGTTCTTCCCTTCGGGATGCAGGTTACTAAACTGATTCAAACGGTTTCTGACCTTGACATAAAAATTATTTGCCCGTCTCACGGTGTAATCATAACAAAATATATTCCTGAAATCATACAAAAGTATATTTCCTGGAGTAAAAACGAGACAGATGAAAAAAAAGTCTTAATCGTCTATGATACCATGTGGGGGACCACAAAAAAACTTGCTGAACAGCTTGAAAAAGAATATACCAATAAAGGCTTTGAGGTTGAGGTAATAAACCTTACTGAAGAACATTACTCTCATGCTATGTCCAGAGTTTTGGAAGCAAAGTATATCTTCGTTGGCTCTCCTACTTTGAATAACAATATGCTGCCGTCCGTAAGCGCTTTCCTTACTTATATGAAAGGATTGAAACCGAAAGAACGAATCGGAAAAGCCTTCGGTGCTTATGGTTGGAGCGGAGAATCTATTTCTCAAATCAATGAAATATTATTATCCTGCGGATTTGAAACCGAAGAACCCTTAAAAGCTCTTTGGAATGTGTAAAGTTCTCAAAGGAGCTGTACACTAGCGGTTAAATAGCCACTAGTGTACAGCTCCTTTTTTCTGCTATTTTATATGATTTACTAGTATTTTCTAAATTAAAGTGTTCAATTATACCATAGCTTCCTTGCTCTTGGGACCCTGGAATTTTTATAGGAAAAATTTGAGAATTAAGAAATAAATTGACAAATATTTATCAAAGTGGTATTATAAGATTCATTATAAAATTTTAGTGTTTCCGAGATCCCAGGGTTCATGAGTTAATATGAGACATTGCATAAAATAAAAAATAGTGAGGTAGCAACAATGAAAAAATTTTTTAGTAATTTTTTAGGTAGTAATTTAAATCGTACTTTGAGAATAGGCATAGTATCACTTTTAACTGTTCTGATGTTAATTAATACGTGTGTAACTATTTATTCTACAAACAAGAGTGTAAAAGAGGCATTATATTCTAAAGCTATGGAGAGAGCGGAGGCTTTGTCTAGAGAAGTAGGTAATGTGGTTGAAATGGGTGGAGATTTTGAAACAGAGCTACAGCAAATAGTTACTCGAGAAGCAAATCAAGAAGGTGTGGTATATGCTATTGTAATTGATAATAAAGGTAAAGCAATTGCTCATAGTGATACAAATAAGAGATATAAAAATTATGAAGATGATTATACTTTAGATGCTGCTGTGCATGGCAACAAAATGACCACTATGTGGTATGCAGAAGTTCAAAAGATGTGGGTAAAGGATATGCTTATCCCTATAACTGTAAATGGACATCATTTTGGTGCAGTTGACTTGGCGGTGGTGCCAGAAATGGGCGTCGCAACAATTTTAAAGAAGATAATAGTAAATCAATTAATTATCTTAGTTGGCGGGGTATTAGCAATGGCCTTCTTTATAACGATTTTATTAAGAGTTTCATTAAAACCAATCTTAAATGTCAGTCATTATGTTAGTGCAAAATCAGAACTTGATTTTTCTGAGAATGGGGATCAATCTTATATAGAGAAACTAGCTCTTAGGAGTGATGCAATAGGTACTATTGTTGGTAGTGTGAATGAAATGATTCACAATATGGAAGTTAATATTTTAGATACATCAAAGGCTATAGAGTATATGGCAAATGGCGATTTTAGCAAGAATATAGACGGAGAATATAAAGGGGAATTTTTAAAAATTAAAGAATCATTACTCCGCATAAATCACTCAATGAACAATACTCTTTCTTCAATTCAAGTATTAGCAAAAGAAGTAGCAAATGGATCAAATCAAGTTTCTCTAGGTTCACAGGATATCGCTCAAGGTGCTGCAACCCAGGCCTCAGCTGTAGAAGAACTTTCTGCAACAATTATGGAAGTCTCTAATAAGGTACAGGAGAATGCAGATAGTGCCCGTATAGCAGATGGGGAAGCCAATAGTGTAGGTACTAAAATAGAAGAAAGTAATGTTCAGATGCAGGAGATGCTCTCTGCAATGGATGAAATTAATGAGAAGGCGACTGAAATTAGTAAAATCATTAAAACCATAGATGATATAGCATTCCAGACAAATATACTTGCTCTAAATGCGGCAGTAGAAGCTGCAAGGGCGGGTACCGCAGGAAAAGGCTTTGCTGTTGTTGCTGATGAAGTTAGGAATTTGGCGCAGAAATCTGCTGAAGCAGCTAAGAATACTACTGTGTTAATACAAGGCTCTATTCATGCAGTAACCAATGGGGCGGAGATTGCAAAGATTGCCGCAAAGACTCTTTCAGATGTAGTTATAGAATCTAAAGAAATGGTTAACACAATTAATAAAATAACTTTATCTTCAAACGAGCAGGCCAATTCATTAAATCAAGTTTCAGTAGGGATCGAACAGATTTCTTCAGTAGTTCAGACCAATTCTGCAACTTCCCAGGAAAGTGCAGCAATTAGTGAAGAGTTAAACAAACAAGCTGCTGATTTACAACGTTTAGTTGAAAATTTTGTATTAAAATAAGATACCATTTGTAAGAGGTGAAAATGAAGGGGCTATGCACTGGTGGTTATTTAACCACCAGTGCACAGTCCCTATTTTTTTATGAAATACTGCTTATTTCTTTTTTCCCTTAATATTCGCAAAAACGATATTTCTGCATAAAATAAAGAAGTATGAAAATTTTTCATACTCTTAAGTCAATTTAAAGGATTGATTTTATGGCTGTTATATGTATCAACAAATATAATTATGCAAGGTTATGCAGGTTTAGAAAATTCAATCCATGTGTTCTATGGATCGTAACATCTTAAGGGGGATTTTAATAATGGCAAGTGCTATAAGTTATGAATTATTCACCGCAAAGCGAGGGGCTGCTGATGGAATTGCTTCATTGGACATCGACAGCAAGATTCCTTTAAGTCAATTACCGGATATTGCTATTGACAGCTACAAAGGGCAGTTTGCAGATTCAGCCGCTTTGATAGCAGCATATCCTACGGGAGAATTATCCGATTATGCGTATGTTACCGCAACCAACTCTTATTGGTATTGGAATGCTGCATTGGCTTCACCTGCCTGGGTGAATCAGCAAATCACGGAAGCAGATTATATTGCTCTGTCCACCGCTGAAAAGGCTGGAGTGCCTTATATCGTTATAAGCTAATCATGAGCGGCATTGTAAGCTATGATTTATTTGTTGAGCGAATTGGCAGCGGAGCCATAGGATTCACGCCAGAGGGCGGAATATATGGAAGCTTTATAAACAATACCGGAACCAGTCTAAAAGGAACTGTTGTTGTCATATCTTCCTCCCTTCCGAATGCAGTTGATATCGCTCCTGCCGGATCGGTCACTCCCGTTGGGGTTATCTATGAAAGCGGTATACCAAATGGTTCTCCTGTTAAAATAGTAATATACGGTAAGGCAGAAGTTCTTCTCGAGAACTCCCAAGCTTCCTCTTTAGGATATTGGTGCGGAGTAAGTACAACTCAAGCGGGAAGAATGATTCAATTAAGTACTGTCCCAATCACTGAGCAGCTGAACAATAGAATCGGCTACAGCCTTCAATCTGTTTCTGGTGGTACTGATGTGTTGTCATTAGTACAATTGCATTTTGCTTAAACCATCTTTAATAATAGATCACCTCCCGATTTATTTCTCCTTTGTAAATAAGTCGGGAGGTTTTATAATAAATGCTTTAAATTTTACATAGATTATCAATATTTGTTACCCAGCATTAAATGTAGAATCCCTGTATCTGTCTCTTTCATTCCTTCACGTCCGATATAGCCAATATTCTCAATTGTTTTTTCGATATCATCAGTGATAATCCCCTCTCCCTTTTGGAACTTTCTATTCTGCGCAGTCATATTGTGGGCCATAATTGCTGCATCAAGGGAAGACGCAATCTTCGCCGCACAGGAAGCCTTCGCTCCGTCACAGACAATGCCGCCTACATTGCCTATGGTATTGACGATTGTGGAAGAAATAGCTTCAAAGTTTCCTCCATATAGATAGGTTATCGCAGCACCGCTGCCGCAGGCTGCACTTACTGCTCCGCAAAACGCAGATAATCTGCCGATATATTTTTTGATATGTATGGACAACAGATTACTGATCAGTAAAGCACGGTACATTTGCTCTTGATCAGCCCCTAGCTCCTTTGCATATTCTACCACCGGTACCGAGACTGTGATTCCCTGATTCCCGCTGCCGGAATTAATGACTACAGGCATGGAACTGCCACCCATACGGGCATCCGATCCCGCAGCTGCCTTGGCCTTTGCCCTGACTTTTATATCGTTTCCGTAGGATTCCAGCAAGGTTTTTCCCACAGACGCCCCATATTCATTTGTCAAGCCCTCTTCCGCTATAGCCGTGTTAACATGAATCTGATACGACAAAATGTCTTTTACCTCTTCCAGATTTACTGTATCGGCAAAATCTATTATGTCTTTAACATTAAGAAGCTTTTTCTTTTCCTCCAGTCTACCGCCGTCTCCTTGCATATCCTTTTCAAACAGGAGCTCCCCGTCTTTTTTTATTAAAACGATATTGGTATGGCTATCCTTTACAATAATCTGAGCTTGATGATCGGCGCAAACTGCCGACACCTCTATGTATAAATTGCTTTCTCCCTCCTGGAGCGTGCATTTACAGAAGTCTTGCTTCAAAAGCTTACTGGTCTCTCGTATATCTTCCTCTGTTATCCTATGGAGAACCTCCAGCTCGTTTTCCGCTCCGCGTTTTCCGGCAATGGCTCCTAAAACAGCTGCAGCTTCTATGCCTCTCAGCCCACCGGAATTAGGTACCACAACACCTTTGACATTTTTTATAATATTTCCGCTGCATTTTATTTCTATGTGTTCGGGAAAAACGCCTAAGACTTCCGCAGCTTTTGCTGAAGCATAGGCTATTGCTCCGGGCTCTGTACAGCCCAGCGCCGGAATCAATTCACTTTTTAAAATTTCAATATATGCTTGGCAG
This sequence comes from Firmicutes bacterium UBA6648, assembly GCA_002455605.1. Taxonomy (GTDB): domain Bacteria; phylum Bacillota; class Clostridia; order Peptostreptococcales; family Anaerovoracaceae; genus Aminipila. The sequence continues at coordinate 10,578 of DKLE01000052.1, read as the reverse complement.
ATTTCTTTATTCATGGCTTCCCTCCATTTTGATTTTTTATACAGTAATCATATTACGATTCATATTTATATTATTACTGATAATATCAGAAATAATATCATTAGTCAACTCAGAGCTCCCTTGAATTTTTTATAGCTCTCTGGTATTATTAAATAATTAAATTAAAGAAAAACAGGGAATCCTCCTGTTGTTTAGGAGAAGTTATGTCTAACAATACCAGCTTAAAAGAAATGATATACAATGAGGTCTTTCAAAGTATTATCAAGGGAGACTATGCCGCCAATGATATAATCAGTGAAAAAATGCTTGTAGAAAAACATCAGGTCAGTAAATCTCCTGTTCGCGAGGCATTAGTAGAACTTTGCAATGAGGGGATTCTCCGAAGTATGCCCCGTTATGGCTATGCCGTGGTTCAGCTGACCAGAAAAGATATAGAAAATATTTTAAGCTATCGGGTTATCCTGGAAGGGGGTTCACTTCGGGCTTGCATCCACAATATAACCGAGGTGCAGCTGGTCATGCTGGAGAAAATTGATTCGGCATGTACAGCTCATGAAGCTTCCTGCGATTTTTTCACCCACTGGGCACATAACATGGAATTTCACCTAAAATTGATCTCTTTTTGCGGGAATGAATTTTCTTATAACATGCTGAAAAAATCCCTTGATACCCTAACCCGTGCATATGCACAGTTTTATTGGGACAAGTGGAATAACATAGAAATTCCTACAGATACTAAATACCATGTAAAAATTATAAATTGTATAAGAAAAAATGATTTAGAAGGCGCTATTCATTTTTTAAAAGAAGATATCAGTGATTTCGGAATGTAAGGAGTTAATTAATATGCTTAATATAGGTTGCCATCTGTCCGCTTCAAAAGGATTCAAAAACATGGGCCTTACTGCCCTTTCCATCGGAGCTAATACGTTTCAGTTTTTTACAAGAAACCCAAGAGGAGGCAGGGCGAAAGCTATAGACGAAAAGGATGTACACGCTTTTTTAGAAATTGCAGAAAAAAACAAATTTGCAAAACTGGTGGCTCATGCCCCCTATACCGTTAATCCCTGCTCCAAAGATTCCAAGACCAGAGAATTCGCCCGCATGATTATTGAAGATGATTTAAAGCGGATGGAATTTCTCCCAAACAATTTCTATAATTTTCACCCCGGCAGCCATGTAGGCCAGGGACTGGATTCCGGCATAGAAACAATCGCCGGCTTACTCAATGATTTGATGACCCCAAACCAATCAACCATTGTTCTGCTGGAGACCATGTCCGGTAAAGGCAGTGAAGTGGGCAGCAGATTTGAAGAACTGAAAGCAATTATTGATCAGGTTCAATTAAGGGATAAAATCGGTGTATGCATGGATACTTGCCATGTAAACGATGCCGGATATGATATCGTACATGATTTGGACGGTGTCTTAGATGAATTTAATCAAATCATCGGCTTGGATAAGCTGTATGCCATGCACATAAATGACAGCGTAAATCCCCTTGCCGCCCATAAGGACAGACACGCTAAAATAGGGGAAGGTCACATAGGGCTGGAGGCTATCTGTGAGATTATCAATCATCCGAGACTCAGACATCTGCCATTTATACTGGAAACCCCTAATGAGCTGGATGGATATGAAAAAGAAATTCAACTGCTGAAAAGGAATTACAAAGATTAGCAATAAAAAAAGTGCCCTCTAAAAGTCCGACGAAAAGACGAACCTTTAAAGGGCACTTACCATATCTAAATGATACTTTTTTATCTTTCATTACTATTAATTATTGTTTCCTGTCAACTCATCAATGATTGAAACCAGTTTTCCGATCTCCGGCTTACTGATCTGCTCGTTGGCACCAAGCTGCTTTCCTTTTATTCTCATCTCTTCGCTTATCAAAGAGGAAAATAGAATCAACGGAATACTTTTCAAAACCGGATCCTCTTTTACCAGCTTTGTTAATCGGTGTCCATCCATTAACGGCATTTCAATATCCGACACAATGCAGGCAACGTGCTCTCTGATAGGATCTCCTGATTCTCTCGCCTCCAGAAGGTAATCCCACGCTTCCTGACCATTGTCCGTCTTGACAGTATTTTTATAGCCTGCTTTATGCAAGCATTCTATAATCATCTTTGAAAGCAGCATAGAATCTTCCGCGATCAAAATAGTTTTCTCCATAGTATGGCGCTCACCCAATTCATCGATGGATTGCACTTGAATACTGGATTCCGGGCTGATATCCGCCACAATCTTTTCAAAATCCAAGATGGTGATAAGACGGCCCTGATATTCTGCGATTCCTGTAGCAGCACCATCCTGTCCTCCATAAACCGCTTTATCCGGTTTCTTAATTGCAGTCCAGGAAATTCGGTCGATGCCCACTACTGTATGTACATGAAATTCAAAATTTAATTTATTAAAATGAGTTACAACAAAAATGTCACGTCCGGAGTCCTCACATTCAGGAAGTCCTAAATATTTAGCCAGACTGATAACAGTTATAATTTCATCCCTTGGCTTAAATACCCCTTCTACCACATGATGTGAATTAGGCATCGGCTTTACATCCTGGGCCACCATTATTTCACGTACTTTAGCAACGTTTATTCCAAAAATCTCATCCGCAACTGTAAATTCAATTATTTCTAGTTCGTTTGTTCCTGATTCTAAAAGTATACTGGTTTTATTCGCACTCTCTGGAATTGCCATATCCATTCCTCCCATACAAACATAATTGCACAATTCTGCCGTAATAATGTTAAAATATTACTTTATTATACAATATTATATCTCACTTGCATAGACTTCTTTTAAATGTGCGGTTAGTTTTGTATTTTCATCATAATCTACTCTGCAGTCAATAATGCAGGTAACCTCCTGAGCAAAGGCTTCCTCCAAGGTAGGTATCAGCTCTTCCGCCGCTTCTATTCGGTAGCCCTTCGCCCCGAAGCTCTCCGCATATTTAACAAAATCCGGGTTAGTAAAGTCTACATAGCAGCTCTTATTAAATTTATCCATTTGTTTCCATTTAATCAAACCGTAATTGCTGTCATTAAAAATCAGTATGACGATAGGGGTTCCTATCCTCAGAGAAGTCTCTATTTCCTGAGAGTTCATCATAAAACCGCCGTCACCGGTTATGGCCAGAACCTTCCTCTTGGGATTGATAAGTTTCGCGGAAATGGCTCCCGGTACAGCAATGCCCATGGTGGCAAAGCCATTTGAAATAATGCAGGTATTGGGAATTCTGCAGTGGTAATGCCTTGCAATCCACATCTTATGGGCACCTACATCGGAAATCACAATATCTTCATCTCCCATAATTTTTCGTACATCATATAAAACTTTCTGAGGCTTCATGGGAAAACTATAATCCTCCGCATAAGCTTCATACTCCGCCTCCATGGCTCCCCGAACCTTTAATGCATATTCCGGTTCTGAATTTCTATGTACTCTTCTTCTGATTTGTGTTAAGGAGTGCGCCATATCACCGATCACTTCGAATTCCGGCTCATAGTACTTATTAATATGAGTCGGCCTGGTATCCACATGAATAATCCGGCGATGCCCTTCTTTATTCCATCTTACGGGAGCATATTCTACAATATCATATCCCACGGTAATTACCAGATCCGCTTGATCCAGGACCTTATTGGCATAATCCTTCTGAGGTATCCCTATTGTCCACATGGAATATTTATTATCATAAGGAATAATTCCTTTTGCCATCATGGTATTGATTACTGGTATCTTTAGCTTCTCAGCAAATTGAGTCAACGATTCACAGCATTTTGACCGAACGGCTCCGCTTCCCACCAGCAGAACTGGATTTTTTGCCGAAAAAATTGCACCTGCTGCATCTTCAATACTATTTATATCTGCCATCTCCGGAGGAGCTGTTCTCTTTTCCAGCGGCCTTTCATCATCACTTACTTCCATTCCTGCCACATTTACCGGCAAATCGATATGGCAGGCACCTGGCTTCTCATTCTCGGCATATTTAAAAGCAATTCGTACCACTTCACTTACCGTATCTGGGCGTACAATCTGTTTGCTTCTTTTAGTAATTGGTTCAAATAATTTACAAAGGTCTAAAGCCTGATGGGATGTGATGTGCATCCTTTCTGTGCCCACCTGCCCGGTTATGGCAACCAGAGGTGCTCCATCTTCATGCGCATCTGCTACTCCAGTTACTAAATTGGTAGCACCGGGGCCTAAGGTGGATAAGCAAACACCGGCTTTCCCTGTTAGCCTGCCGTATACATCCGCCATAAATGCTGCTCCCTGTTCATGTCTCGTCGTAATAAATTTTATGGGAGATTCGTAAAGAGCATTCATTACATCTAAATTCTCTTCTCCCGGAATGCCGAATATATATTCTACATCTTCCTTCTCTAAGCATTTTACTAACATCTGTGCTGTGTTTAACCTTTTACTCATTTTAGATAATCCTCACTATTTATTTACGGTTCTGTATATCTTGCTTAAAAGTGTTTTTTTCTCTTAAATCGTATACATTCCAAGTTAAACCCATTCTAGCACAGTTTTTTTTTAATTCAACGCTTTTTTAGCACTGTACAATTTAAATACAATTTGCCAAATTTATAGAATTAGTTTGCTGTTAATTAATTGCACCTTTTTTTCTCTCGGTAATTTTTTTATGGCATGTTCTCTTTTTAATGCTGCTGATTTACTCTGGTATTCTTCAAAATAAACCAATCTGACCGGCCTCCTGCTTCTTGTGTATTTTGATGCCTTATTTCCCCTTCCTTCATTATGGACTTTTAATCTCTCTTCCAAATTCACCGTCCATCCCGTATAGTAGGTTCCGTCGCAGCATTCTAATATATAAACAAAATTCTTCTTATTCATAAGCACCTTCTTGCTATTATAAAATTTACCTAAAAGTTTTTCTCTTTCCATATGATCATACATCTCTTTGACATTTGTATACAATCGGTCACAAAACTAAATAAAAATCAAAAAAAATGGACAAATCGTTGACTTCTTTATCCTTGCTATACTATAATCTTATAAATTTACAGGATTTGTCCTTTTTTGTCACTTTATGGGAGCACGCCGGAGCATACCTACCAATTTATAATTTTGAAAGGAATATGAAATTTATGAAAGAAAAAATTTTTAATTTTAAAACAATGACCAAGAACAAAACTTTAGCCACAAAAATCGCTGTAATTATATCAATAACTCTAATAGTCATTTTTGGAACACTGATACTTTGTACTTCTCTCTTTGTCAGCAATTCTATCCAACATACCCTGTCCGACGAGTTCAGCGTTATTTCAAAGTCCAACGGTCAGCAAATTCAAGAAATCCTTAACAAATCTGCTACGGCCGCTGAAACATTAAACCTCTATATTTCCAGTACCTATAGTCAAAAAGAATTGGATGCCCATCGAATCTATCCAAGTAAAATAAGTAATATTCCTATGACAGAACTAAACCATGAAATGGAACAATACATCCTGGAAACCATTCAATCAACGGTTTCCTGCAGTGATGAAATTTTAGGCATGGGGGTTGCCTTTGAGCCTTACAAATATGATACGGCTGTTGATGCCTATAGTGTTTATCTTGATAAAAATGATATTAGCTCTAATACCATACAATCTTTAGGCACTTATGACGAGTATTCCAACACAGAATATTATGATATAACTATACAAAAAAAACAACCTTATATAACAAAACCTTTCGTATATGATGGAACAAAAATGGTGACGGCAAGTTACCCTATTATTTTCAATGAGGAATCACAGGGAATCGTATGCTGTGATATAGCGTTGGATACCTTTGGTAAAATAAGCATAACCAATGCTAAATATCCCAGCTTATATGCCACAATCTTTACTAATGACGGCACCATTGTCTATCAAACAGAAAACCCGGATAATATAGGAAAGAATCTTGACGAAATATTAGAAGCCGCCGATTCGGAAAAAATCTTTTCCGGCTTTAAATCGGGAAAAGCTTTTTCCGTGCAAACGAAAAGAGCTGATGGAGAATTATTCAATCGTTTCTTCTATCCTTTAGAAGCTGGAAATAATACCTGGTGGGCGCAGACATCAGTGTCCAGTAAAGAAATGAATCAAGATGTGTTTAAAACGGTAATTTTACTAATAGTCCTGTGCATTGCCGCCTTAGCCATTGTTGTAATAATTACTGCCCTCATTATCAAAAAAGCCTTAAAGCCAATTCAGAATGTTGTAGATGCAGCCGAGCAAATTTCAGCCGGTGCCTTGAATATTCATCTGGATACCCATTCCAATGATGAAATTGGGCGATTATCCCTGGCTTTTCAAGCCACCGCTCAGGGAATTCAAGCCATCATTTCAGATATCAGCTATCAGCTTGGAGAAATGGCTGCTGGAAATTTCAATATTGTCAGCAAATCTGAAGCTGCTTATGTGGGGGACTTCAATCAAATCCTGATTTCCATAAAAAATATAAATACAAATTTAAGTAATACGCTTTTACAGATTAATCAGTCTTCTTCTCAGGTTAATATGGGCGCAGAACAGGTTTCTTCAGCCGCTCAAACCCTTTCACAGGGAGCAGTTGAGCAAGCCAGCAGTATTGAGGAGCTTTCGGCTACTATTTCCGAAATTGCCAATCATGTTAAGCAAAATGCCCGGTATGCCAAAGAGGCCAGCACAGAATCCAACGAGGCCAGCCTGGGTATTACAGAAAGCAATCTTCAAATGAAAGAGATGATTTCTGCTATGGGCGATATCACCAAGAAGTCCGGTGAAATCGGAAAGATAATAAAAACCATAGAAGATATTGCTTTTCAAACCAACATCCTGGCTCTTAATGCTGCTGTAGAGGCTGCCAGGGCAGGTACGGCAGGCAAAGGCTTTGCAGTTGTTGCAGATGAAGTGAGAAATCTTGCTACTAAGTCAGCTGAAGCAGCAAAGAATACAACCGCTCTGATAGAGCAAACCATCTCTGCTGTTACAAATGGTTCCGAAATAGCCGATAATACGGCAAATTCCCTTCTCTCCGCAGTAGAAAAAACCGGCAGGGTAAATTCCCTAATAGAAGAGATCGCTAATGCGTCTGAAGAACAATCAAATTCCATTGCCCAGGTCACTTTAGGTGTGGAGCAAATTTCAGAAGTAGTACAGAGCAATTCGGCAACGGCAGAAGAAAGTGCAGCGGCCAGTGAAGAGCTTAATGGACAGGCAGATATACTGAAAGACTTAATAAATCAGTTTAAATTTGATTAAAGTTTATTTTTGTGTCAATATAGTAAAAAAAATGCCTGAAAATGGCATTTTTTTAAATGTTTACATAGACACTTATCATTTAATGTACTATACTGTAACTAAATTATATTTTTTGTCCGAATTTGTTATAAAGGCTAATTTCGGATATTAGTTAAAAAATACATAGGCATTGTGAGGTGTACCATTTATGGCAAAAACTAGAGAAAAGAGTCTATCAATAAAAATAGCAACAATTTCAGCTATTGCCTTGATTGTTGTCTTTACCGTACTTCTTCTTATAACGTCTTTGTTCAAGGCTTCTGCCTTTGCAAATTCCTTTGGCTTTCATTTTGGCTTTTATTTGATTTCTCTTGTCATTTTAGTTTTAGTAATTTTTAATGTATCAAGACAAATCTTAAAACCTCTTGAAGATATAGCTGCAGCTGCAGAGGACCTCATGAAAGGAAATCTCAGCATGTCATTGGATTACAGCAGTGATGACGAAATAGGCCAGGTATCTAAGGCCTTTAATAATATTTCCCAGACCTTAAGCTATATTGTAAAAGACATCAATTATCTTCTTGGGGAAATGGCAGACGGTAACTTTAGTGTAAAAAGTAAAGATGAAAAAATATACATCGGAGATTTTAAAGATATTCTAAAATCTCTTACAGGAATAAAAGCGAATATGCACAATACTCTGTCTCAAATCCAAAAAGCTTCTTTGGAAGTGAATACCGGCGCCAGCCATGTGGCTTCAGCCTCGGCAGCACTTTCCCAGGGTTCGGTGGAACAAGCCAGCAATATTGAAGAACTTTCCGCTACGATTTCTGAAATAGCCCAGCATGTCAAACTAAATGCTCAAAATGCTCAGAATGCCAGCATTCAATCCAACGAAGCCGGTGCAGGGGTTATGGAAAGTAATTCACAGATGTCAGCCATGACTTCAGCTATGAATGATATCACGGATAAATCCAATGAAATAGGAAAGATTATAAAAACCATTGAAGATATTGCTTTTCAGACAAACATTCTCGCTCTTAATGCTGCCGTTGAAGCCGCCAGAGCCGGTACGGCCGGAAAAGGCTTTGCCGTTGTCGCTGACGAGGTTCGAAACTTAGCCACAAAGTCAGCAGAGGCTGCTAAAAATACCACTGATTTAATCGAACAAACCGTATCTGCCGTGGCCAACGGATCTAAGATAGCAGATGATACAGCCACATCACTATTGTCCGTAGTAGAAAAGGCCAGCAGCGTAACCGCCTTAATCGAAGAGATTGCCAAAGCTACAGAAGAACAATCCAATTCTATCGCGCAAGTAACCTTTGGTGTAGATCAAATCTCTTCCATTGTTCAAACAAACTCGGCTACCGCAGAGCAAAGTGCTGCGGCCAGTCAGGAATTAAACGCTCAAGCGGATATGCTGAAGGGTTTGGTTAATAAATTTAAAATTGATAATCAACAAGCGGTTCATACAGATAAACCGGAATATACATCAAACGCTAAATCGGTTCCACCTGTTAAACGGGTAGAAAAGATTCCAGCTGAACCAGTTAAAAACATAGAAAAAAAGCCTGTAACGCCAAAATTAACAGAAGAAAAAAAGGCTAAAGAATCGGAGAAGGAGCCAGAAATTATTGCTCCTAAGGTAGAAATCAAAAATACCTTTAAACCGATTGTGGAGAGTCCAACATTCGATTCTGAGCCTGAATCAACTACAGTTCCCAATTTAGCAGTTACTCCAGCAGGTACTGCAATTAACGACTATAGTGATAAATATTAAATCAAGCGTAAAGGGGAGATTTCATTATGAAATCTCCCCTTTACTTTATTTAATTTAACTGTTTATCTTTCTGCTTACTTATATCCCTTTTCTACATAAGGACTGGTAGCGGTCTTCAGCATACCGCCATAGCCAAGCTCAAAGCTTACGATGTCTCCTACCTTATATTCAATGTCCGAATTAGTCACATCAAGAATTGTATGATCGGAGCTTCCGCCTAAAATATCAATCTTTTTATCAAGGGGAGTCATACTGTCTAAATCAGTATCCTGTTTCCCGATAGCCAGTATAGCTCTTTTTATAATTCCCCTGTCTTCATAATAAGGCTTCTGCCCAAAAGCATCCACACCAACTTCACCAATTGGTAAAGAAGGTTTCTCCTGCAGTTCAATAATCTGTGCCTCTAAAATTAATGCATCTCCTGTTGCTCCTGGAAGTCTGGTTCCATAGGCGGTATCATTTCCTAAAAGGAAAGCTTCACCTAATCTCAAATTATTGATTCCCTTTGGCAGCTCGTCTTTTCCTACTAAATAAATAGAACTTGAATTACCGCCGGAAACCATATTCAAATGAATAGAATAAGTCTTTTCTATTTTTTCAGCCAACCCAGTAAGAATAGATAAATTATCATTTTTAGGAATAATCGCGCCATAGCAGGTCAGATTAACCCCAATACCGTACAGTTCAATATTTGACAGCCCTAGTATTTCTTCTACAATGCTAAAAATCAGCTTTTCTTCTTTATAGAAAATTCCCTCTCTAAGATCCCCTAAATCAATCATGAGCAAAACCTGATGGATTTTCCCCTGTTTTTTCGCTTCTTCATTTAAAAGACGGATGGTAGATATTTCGGAGTTAAAGCTTACGTCCACATGCTTGATAACCTCTTCAATTTCACTGTGCATAGGAAGCCTTAAAAGAACCGTTTTCTTGCCATTCTTCCTGGCCAGGCCAGCATAAGACGCAATATTCTTTACTCTGGAATCAGCCATGAAGTCTACGGCTTTATGCTCTGCCACCAGTTTAACCATCTGTGGATCTGCACATAGTCCCTTTGTAACGATCATTAGTGAACAGGCTCCCTCTTCTTTGGTTATATTTGCCACGGCCTCAAGATTGTCAGTTAACTTTTTTAAATCAATTATTAATTTAGGATACATAAAAAATTCTCCTTCCCTAACACTTTCTTCTCTTAGCACACATTCTTCCGCATAGCTCACAGTTATGATCACAGTCTCCGATGGATTTGGAGGATGCCTCCGTAGGAGCTTTTACCAGATCCTCTTGGGATGCTTTATAGGTCCCCGGTTTTAACTCTTCCTCATAGGCGCACATATCATATCCAAGAGCTTTCATTTCTTCAATATGTTTTCTGGTTTCTTCCTCTTTGGCCAACCGTTCTGCTTCCATTTTGGCCAGCTCTTCTACATAGTTTGCGGCTTTTTCTGATGCAGTCAATTTCTTTTCTTTAAACTCAAAGTTTAAACTTTTCTGAAGAAGCTTTATCGCTGCCTCCTTATATCGTTTTGATAACACGCCTAAAGATGCCATAATATAATCGTTATC
>DKLE01000053.1 GCA_002455605.1 Firmicutes bacterium UBA6648 | reverse complement strand
CTCTTTTGGTATAGCTTATGTGAAAATTGTTTTTTAACTATCCTCTTCAAAAAACAAATAACAACCCTTAAAATTAAGAGTTGTCATTTGGGTACTTTTGGCGGAGGACATGGGACTCGAACCCACGGGGCTGTTACACCTTACCTGATTTCCAATCAGGCTCCTTAGCCACTCGGTCAATCCTCCAAAAATATACTTTTATATGCCTTTTTCTCAGACACATCTGCTATTATACTATACTCTAAAATTACTTTCAACATATTTATTTCTTTTTGTCAAAAAAAATATTATATTAGGAAATTTGTTGAAAAATTTTATAAAAACTACCCTTTGGAGTAGGGACGATTACTTTTTTAACTCGTATACTAGAGAAGTACCCTAATGTATGACTTCTGCTTTATGGTTAATGAACTAGCAGAATCCCACCTCTGGTTCAATAAGTCTAAAGCAGTTGTCATATGCCAATTCTATTTTGAAAAACTTTTTACCCTATCTTCAATCACCTTGTTATAATCAAAAACTTCATGTCTGTACACTTCATTCATATATTGAGAAGAAATAAGAAAATCAGCCGTTGCACGATTATTTGCAACAGGAATATCATAAACGGCAGCAATACGAAGCAGAGCCTTTACGTCCGGATCATGGGGCTGGGCCTCCAACGGATCCCAGAAGAAGATAAGCATATCAATCTCACCTTGAGCGATTCTCGCTCCTATTTGCTGATCGCCTCCCAAAGGACCGCTCTTATATGCCTTTACAGGCAGCCCCGTTGCTTCTGCAATTAATTTCGAAGTAGTTCCCGTACCCAGCAGAAAATGTCTCTTTAATACGTTTTTATTCTCTTCGCACCACTCCACCAGAGACGGCTTTCGATTATCATGAGCCACCAACGCCACTCTTTTCTGCTTATCCATTATTTGTACCATTCCTTCATAAGCCATTTCCCTATCTCCATTTCTTTATCAGCTTCCTAACATATTATGCTAATGAAGCTTTAACCGATTCTTTCATTTGTCCAAGCTCAAGTACTCCTGTATGCCTTATCTCCTTGTTCTCCAGCTCCTTCAACCCTGCCGGAATTCTTACGCCTGTCTTTTCATTCAGGGCTTTAACATAAGCAAAGCCATCCTTCTCGCTGTCCAGACCGATAGATTCAGCCACACTGTCCGCAAACTTATAGGCACTGGCTGTAGATGCAATAACAGCAGGCGTATGGTCGCTTGTTTCTGCCATATAATCTTTATAGACCTTGTAAGCCACCGCCGTATGGGTATCCATCAAATATCCCTGTTCTTTATACATTTGACTGATGGCCTCATTGGTTTCATCTACTGTAGCAAATCCGCCATAAAAGTCATTTAATCCTTCTTTTATTTTTTCACCTACTGTATAAATCTTATCTTTATCCAGGCTGTCCATAAGCCCCTTTATCTCTGATGCATTTCCTCCAGATAAGTGATATAACAATCTTTCCAGGTTACTTGAAATTAAGATATCCATTGAAGGTGAATTTGTCAAATAAAAATCCCTTCTGATATCATATACGCCCGTATTTATAAAGTCTGTTAAGACCTTATTTTCATTGGAGGCACAAATTAATTTTCCTACCGGAATACCCATCTGCTTTGCATAATAAGCAGCCAAAATGTTGCCGAAGTTTCCTGTAGGTACCACAACATTCATTTTTTCTCCGGGCTTCAAAGCACCCTTTTCCACCATCTTGGCATAAGCATATACATAGTAAGCAACCTGCGGAACCAGCCTTCCTATATTAATCGAGTTGGCAGAAGATAATTTGCAGTTCAGCTTGGCAAGCTCTTGGGCAAACTCCGTATCATTAAAAATCTTCTTAACTCCTGTCTGAGCATCATCAAAATTTCCGTTGATAGCAAAGACATGGGTATTTTCTCCCTCCTGAGTTATCATCTGTCTCTCCTGCACCTGGCTCACTCCCTGATTGGGATAAAAAACAATGATTTCAGTTCCCGGTACATCTGCAAAGCCTTCCAGCGCTGCTTTTCCCGTATCTCCGGAAGTAGCTGTCAAAATACAAATTCTTTTATCTTCCTTTTCTTTTTTCATTGCCGTAGTTAAAAGGTAAGGCAGAATGGAAAGGGCCATATCCTTAAAGGCAGCTGTCTTTCCGTGATATAATTCCAGGAAATAAGCATCTCCTCCCTTTACAAGAGGAGCGATCTCTTTCTCTTCAAATTTACTGTCATAAGCTCCATTTACACAGCTCTGCATTTCTGCTTCTGTATAATCAGTAAAAAATGCAGCTATTATCTTCAACGCGATTTCCTGATAGGCTTTACCCTTTAATTCTTCCAATTCAAAGGGTAATACAGGCATCTGCATGGGCACATAAAGCCCTCTATCCTCTGCAATTCCCTGGATAACGGCCTGTGCCGCCGATTTCGTATTTATGCTTCCACGTGTGCTTACGTAATTTATCATAACTGTTCTCCTTTACATAAAACTATTGTTCCTCATTTTATCAAAATATTTGGCATATTTCAAGGAATTCTAAAGGATATGACCATAATATTTTTCACTCCTGCCTTCCAAAAAAATTACTTTTTTTGTGTCGTAGATATTTTCTTTATGTTATACTAGTTTATATAATTTAGCTAATAAGGAAGGTATCAAAATGTATTTTGGAAGTGTTCGCTTTTATAAACACGTAATATTAATTACTATGGCTTTAATCGTTATCTCTTCAGTAACTTCATGTGCATTTATGGCTATTTCCAATTACCATATGAAAAAACTTCTTAGAGAAAATGGATTGGCTGCAAGCGCCCATACGCCTTCCATAAATTCTGATGATACAGCAGCTACAGACATAAGAAAGCAATATAATTCTGCTTCTTTTGATTATCAAAAGCTATATCCTTTACTTAATATAGACAATGATTTCATCTATGACGAAGACTTGCCAAAATCCGTTTATCTGACTTTTGATGACGGACCTTCCAGCCTGACTTCTCAAATCCTGGATATTTTGAAAGAGCATAATGTCCAAGCTACTTTTTTTATTAATTATAGTGACAGCATGGAATCTCAGGCTTTATACAGAAGAATGCTTGAAGAAGGACATACCATTGGAGTACACAGCACCTGCCATCAATACGCCACGATTTATCAATCTACAGCGGCTTTTTTAGACGACTTTGCACAGACAGCCTTTATGCTTGAACAAGTGACCGGCGTAAAACCCGAAATTTTAAGGTTTCCCGGAGGCAGTATCAATTCTTACAGCAAGGCCGTATATCAACAAACCATTGGGGAAATGCTGCGAAGAGGATATACCTATTACGATTGGAATGTTTCCGCAGACGATGCCACCAGTACAGTCACCAGAGACCAAATTTACAACAATGTAGTGAACGGCGTGCAAAAATATAACAAATCTATTGTTTTGATGCATGATTCCAGTAATAAATACGATACCCTATCTGCTTTACCGGATATCATAGAGAAGTTAAAAAGCCAAGACTATCGCTTTTACCCAATTACAAAAGATGTCAAACCCGTAGCATTTGATTACGTTGACTAAATAATAAATGGAGGAAAAATATGGATTACAATCAGTTAGCGGACTTGCTTTTTCCGCATATAACAAAAACACCGGCAGACTATGAAGAGCTGTTCCCCAAAAGACAGCTTCCGGAAGGTGCCAAGGTTACCCGACTTGGACCAAGTCCAACAGGCTTTATTCATCTGGGAAATCTCTATGGAGCCTTTGTAGATGAAAGGCTTGCTCACCAAAGCGGAGGAACCTTCTATCTGAGAATCGAGGATACCGACGATAAACGTTATGTTGAAGGAGCTGTGGAGGTCATTATCAATTCTCTGAGATTCTTTGATATAAACTTTGATGAAGGGGCTACAATAGATGGTCACACCGGTGATTACGGTCCTTATTATCAAAGTCAGCGGGGAGAAATTTATCAGTGCTTTGTCAAAGAGCTTATTCAGAAAGGACAAGCCTATCCTTGCTTCCTTACTTCTGAAGAGCTTGAGGAAATCCGTGCAAAGCAGGAAGAAAATAAAGAAAACTTTGGGATTTACGGTAAATGGGCGGTAAATCGAAAGCTCTCCCTGGAAGAAATACAGGCAAAAATTAAATCCGGCCAACCTTATGTTGTACGGTTAAAATCAGACGGCAATCATGAACTTCCTGCCGAAGAAATAAAAACCATTTCCATTGAGGACGGTATCCGCGGCACCTTAACAATGCCGGAAAATAATCAAGACGTGGTAATACTGAAAGCGAGTGGTATTCCCACCTATCATTTTGCTCATGTTGTAGATGATCATTTTATGAGAACAACACATGTGGTAAGAGGCGCGGAATGGCTTCCTTCTCTTCCTATTCATGTGGAGCTGTTTGAAAAGCTTGGATTTGAAATGCCCGTTTTCTGTCACACAGCACAATTGATGAAGCTGGATGAAGAAGGAAACAAAAGGAAACTGTCCAAGAGAAAGGATCCCGAGCTTTCTTTAGATTATTATCGAAACGAAGGCTATCATCCGGCAGCTGTAAGAGAATATCTAATGACCATTCTGAATTCCAACTTTGAAGAATGGCGTATTGCTAATCCGGACGCACCAATTGATGCGTTTGAATTTACTGTGGAAAAAATGAGTAACTCCGGCGCATTGTTTGACTTAAATAAATTAAATGATATCTGCAAAGATGTTCTTGTGAAAATACCGGCAGCTGAACTTTGTGCCTTTATGAAAAATTGGGCCAGGGAGTTTAAACCGGAAATCCTTTCTCTGTTTGAAGGAAATGAAGCCTATATTGAAAAAATCCTTGACCTTGGAAGAGAAGGACAAAAACCTAGAAAAGACCTGATCTTTGCAAAACAGATATTTGAGTTTATCAGCTACTTTTTCGATGAGTATTTCAAAATTGAAGATTCCATTCCTGAGAATGTCAGCGGAGATGATGCCAAAGCTATATTAGCGGCTTACTTAAACAGCTATGAGCATCAAGATGATCAGTCCGTATGGTTTGATAAAATCAGAAATATAGCTACCGAGCTTGGATACGCAGCCAAACCAAAAGACTATAAAAAAAATCCGGATCAATTTAAAGGTCATGTGGGGGATGTCAGCACCGTTATTCGAATAGCTGTCATGGGCCGTTCTCAATCTCCGGATGTTTGGGCAATTCAACAGATTCTCGGAGAAGAAAGAACCAAAGAAAGACTGAAAGCAATGATTACTAAATAAATAATAGAGACTTATTTACAGCAAGGCAATTTATCTGAGATTGCCTTGTTTTTATTAAAGGGGGAAAAAGCCATGTATACATATACCGACCGGATAAAGATGAGTGAAACGGATAAACGTCGTAACTGGACCATTCCGGCCATTATAGATGCCATGCAAAATTGTGTCATGTTTCAGCTGGAGGATTTGGGAGTGGGACTTGATTACTTTGAGCAAAATAACAAATTATTGGTGGTTACCTGCTGGCAGGTGAAAATTTTTAAATTACCTAAGCTTTTTGATACTATTACAGTAGGAACACAGGTTTATGGCTTTAAAGCCGCTACCGGACTGCGTCACTGCATGATATGGGATGATAAGGGAGAATTATCTGTTGCTTCTCATTCCCTGGGTGTGTTTATCGACACCAAAACAGGAAAGCCTATGAAAACCTCCAAAGAAGAATGGAACCAGTATGACGTTAGGGCGGATACGCCTTGTACTGGAATAGTTTTTCAGGACAGGCACATTCCTCTCACCCACCCTTTTCAGGTAGCCGAAGAATTTGAGGTGAACATTCATCATCTGGATGTAAATAATCACATGAACAACGGTCAATACGTAAGGATCGCTTATAACTATCTGCCCGAAGATTTCCATGCTGCCCAATTCCGGGTAGAATATAAAAAGCAGGCAACCTTAGGAGACAAAATTATTGTTCAGCTGGCTTCTGATAAAGAGCAGCAGCCTTCTGTCTTCTGCGTAGCTATGTGTGATACAGAAAACACCCCTTTCGCTATAGTAGAATTCAGTACACAATAACCAATATATTTTATGGAAAAAAAGAATAGAGCGCTTCTTTCCGAAGCGCCCTTTTTCTGATTTTTTTATATGGGTTGATGTACCGTTTAATTATAACAATTACAGAAAATAATCACCAACAGTAAGAAGAAAAACAGTAAGCTAGTATCAACGCCTTCACCATTAAATAAACCACAACCGTTTGACATTTATTATCACCTGCTCCTTTAAAAATTATTGTTTGTATGATATGATATGTCTTTTCTCCGTAATGTGTTACTATTTTCTAAATTAATAAATTAAGTGCAAATATAAATTTTATTGCCGTTAAATTTCTTATACTTGCCAGCTATTCAGGTATTTTTCCTGCTCCGGAGTTAATTTATCAATTTCAATTCCCCAGGCTTCCAGCTTTCTGGTGGATATCAAATCATCAATTTCAGCAGATACATCTATCACTCCATTTTTCAGGTTTTGGTGATTGTCTTTGATATATAGTGCGGATAAAGTCTGCACCGCGAAGCTCATATCCATGATTTCCGCCGGATGTCCGTCCGCAGCAGCGATATTCACCAGTCTGCCCTCTGCAATAACATTGATCATTCTTCCGTTTTCAAGCTTATAGCCCATAATATTCTTTCTAGTTTCCATCTTTTCTATAGCCACTGCCTCCAGGCCTGCCATATCGATTTCACAGTCAAAATGTCCCGCATTTGTCAAAATCGCTCTATCCTTCATTGTCATCATATGCTCTACGGTAATTGTCTTGTTACAGCCGGTAGCGGATACAAACATGTCTCCCAGAGGAGCGGCTTTTTCCATAGTCATTACACTATAGCCATCCATACGGGCTTCAATAGCTTTAACCGGATTAATTTCAGTTACGATTACATTGGCGCCCATTGCTGCAGCCCTCATGGCAATCCCTCGTGAGCACCATCCGTAACCGGCAACCACTACCGTCTTGCCAGCTACAATTAAATTGGTATTTGTCATAATGCTGGCCCAAACAGACTGACCTGTACCATATCTATTATCGAACAGATGCTTGCACTGTGCATCGTTTACCGCTACCATAGGAAATTTAAGCACTCCTTCTCTTTCCATGGCTTTAAGCCGGATAACTCCTGTGGTAGTTTCCTCACAGCCGCCCCAAACTTCTTCAGCCAAATCTGTCCTTTTATTGTGGACCATTCCCACCAGGTCTCCTCCGTCATCTATGATGATATTGGGCTTATGCTCCAGGCACATCTCAATATGTCTTTCATATTCTTCCCCAGTGGCTCCATGATAAGCGAAAACCATCAGCCCGTCTTCCACCAGGGCCGCTGCAATATCATCCTGTGTAGAAAGCACATTACTTCCTGTTACGGACATCTGAGCTCCACCCGCTGCTAAAACCTTGCAAAGATATGCAGTCTTAGCCTCCAAATGCACGGATAACGATATCTTGATGCCCTCAAAGGGTTTTGTTTTTATAAATTCTTCTTCGAATCCCCTCAACAAAGGCATATTGTTTTTAACCCACTCAATCTTTTGATGTCCTGACGGTGCAAGCTCAAGATTCCTGATTTCGTATTTTTTCATTTCAAGTTCTCCTTTACTGTGTTTTTTCATTGTTTCTGCTTATAAATCTATCCAATATAGCGGCAACCTCCGCTCTGGTGGCGGTCTTCTTCGGTGCAAAGCTGCCATCGGTATACCCGCTGATGTAACCTTTCATACTGCAATACATAATACCTTCGTTTGCCCATTGTGACATTTGGTTCAGATCCGTGTAATCTAATCGAACCGCCCACTCTCCTTTTGGCCCTTCTCCGATTGAGTCACAGTATTTCATCAGAATAACAGCCATCTCTTCTCTGGTTATCGGCCGATCCGGTGCAAAATACGGCTTATTTTCAGCAGAGCTGACTCCTTCCCCTGAAGCAATACCTTTCTCGGAAGCCCATTCCACATATCCGCCGTACCAATTCTGTATATTCACATCGCTAAAGCTTGAGGCAGTATAAGCGGAGGTATCAACACCCTGCAGTCTTCCTAAAGTTGTTATAAACATAGCTCGGGTCATGGAACCATTAGGACTGAACTTATTTGAATCGGTACCCTTAAATAAACCTTTATCCACAACATTAATGATTGAAGACTTTGCCCAATGCTTTGTAATATCGGTGTATTCTACAGTTTCTGTCTTATTTTGCGCGGTCATTGTGATTCTTCCCTGGGGAGCCGCATAATTTTTGTCAACAGCCCCTTTAAGTGTCTTCTGGATGTAATTTACCAGTGCCTCATCCAAAGCCCCGTATTCGCCTGTTTTAACATACTCAGCCAGCATCGTATACCCGTCGCCTCCTGCTTGAGTAAAATCATTGGTAGCTAATTTATAGCTCTTATTTAAATCCAGTGCTGCATCTCCTATTTTCACATTCTGGACTCTGTTTTGCGATGCGGCAGTATTTATTTCAAAGCTCAATCCGGAAACCTGCGGGAAACCTCCACTAGCTTCTGGACAATTTTTCGTTCCGTGTTCCAGCGCCGCCAGTAAGTCTTTGCCCTTTATCTCAATTGTAACTACAGTATTACCAAAAGGAAAGACTGAATTCAGATCACCATAGGTTATATTTCCTTGTTTTATGGATGTTCTTATACCACCGCCATTCGTCAGCGCTATATCTGCCCCTGCTGCATATTTAATGGCATCTGCTGCCAGATCGCCCAGATTGGTTTCCTTTGTCCGGACTCCGGGTTCTCTTTCTCCATCCAGCTCTACTTCTGTCTTAGCTACAACAGTGTCCAGCATCGGCTGAATTTCAGTCTTTTTATCATCCACTAAATTTTTGATGGCAGCATCTGTTCTGGCTTCCTTTATCAAAGATGCTGTAATCCTGCCGTTGTCAATAGTTACTTTACCAATATTATCCATATAATTCCCAGTCTGGGCCAGCACCACATTATGTCCGTCCTTATCCTTAACAAGCTGACCATTTTCCAAAGTAGTATGGCTGTGTCCGTCGATAAATATATCTAGCCCGTGAAGCTTCTCAATTATATCAATAGAACGAAAAGGTGCACTTTCTTTGTCCATGCCCAAATGTCCTAATCCTATAATATAATCTGCACCTTCTTTTTCCAGTTTATCAATCTGAGTCTGAATTTGATCGGCCATAGAGCTTTCATTAAACGAATACCCCTTTACATTATCAGGATTTGTCTTTGTTGCAGTCTCAGGCGTTGATATTCCAATTATACCTATTTTTACTCCGTTTTGCTCATATAGCTTAGAAGGACTCAAAACAGTGCTTCCGTTTTCAGCCGTCAAATTAGCTGAGAGCAAATCAAATGTCATTTCCTTTTTTAACTCCAAAAGTCTCTTAATGCCATAGTTAAAATCATGATTTCCCGGTGTCATCGCTGTATACCCTACAGCATTCATAATCTCTACAATATTTTCACCCTGACCCAAATTAGCTATGGGATAGCCGTGAAGACTGTCTCCTGCATCTAATAAAAGAACCGTGGAACCCTGTGCCTGAAAATAGTCCTTCCATCCCTTTACCGATGCATACCCCAGCTTGTCGTCAACCCTGCTGTGTACATCATTGGTATGTAAAATAACAATCTGTCCCTTGCCGGCTCCAACCACTGAGGTATTTTGTCCATCAGAGGCAAAAGCAAAGGTAAACTGCATGGTCATAAGCATTATTAAAGCCAATATAATGCCTCCATGCTTAAAACAGTTTTTCATTGGAATCCTCCTTTAACATTATCTATTTGTTTACAGCAGCTTGCTGAACCAATCCCTCTGTAAAAGGTTCCGTTGTATCACAATGCCCCATGAGGGATTCTGTCTCCTTGCCGTCTACCAAAAATTGAACTCTGTCTATTTCATCAAAGCTGTTTATCAAAGTCTCCACAATCTGGCTGATAAATACTAATTCTTCAAAGGAGCCTCCGCTTTCTTTTAAATCCTCTCCGATTAAATCTACATAGGCAGTTCCATCCTTGCAGGTAATGTTATGCATGCCAAACTTTTCAGTGACTAGAGTGCCTGCATTCTCCAAAGCTTCCGGCACCTGCCATAGGTGAGTAATTGCCCCGGTATAGCCATAAGAAGCCGCCTCTTCATCGGTCATTCCTTCCGGTGTCTTTTCCGGCACATATATGGAAATCCCATCATACTCTATCAAGGCGCCTTTGCTCTCATCTCCGGTATCAATAAAAGCCTGATTTACATAGTACAGCTTTAGCGGTTTATTTACCTGCTGTACTTCTTGTTTTTTATCGCCACAGCCCGATAATCCCATTACTGATGCTGCTATAAATATTACAGCCACCAAAAAACAAAACATTCTTTTGACTGATTTACCTGTAATCCAAATTTGTCTTTTTTCCATTTTTACCCCCTAGTAATTCACTTCCGGTCTTGCCCGATCGTAAATCTTGTTCACATCGAAATAATATTTGTTCACAAAGTCAGGACGTTTCTGCATTGTATATCCGTCCAAATTCACTCTCGGCATTACCATAATATCTTTATAAAATTTAGTATTCCTGCTGATATCTACCGGACAAAATATTTTATATCCGCTGTCAGCAATATATCGATGGATTGAATTTTTATTATCCCAGTGCCACCCGAAAGGTGATATGTAAATATTGGTGTCTCCCACCCACGGAGCTATTTTCTGTTTCCATCTGTCCGTATCATACTTCATTTGAGACATGGTTACTTTTCCTGTTCTGAAGTACCCGTTATGTGTATAGCTATGGCAGGCAAACAGCCATCCGTCAGCCTTCAATGTATCTGCTATGGCCTTTACCTCCTGCTGCCACCGGGCTTCTTCCGGCAAATCATCCGTAATCCGATATCCCAGTGCACCTTGATAGCCGGTCATCGCAATGACACCTTTGGCCCCTTTCCATGAAAAATCCGGATGCTTGACGACAAAATCATCTAGAATAGGCATCACGTCACCATCACGGGTTAATTTCCTTTCTCCCTTAGGCTCGATCACCTCAGTCCATACTCTTCCGTCCTCTCCCAGAACCAACCGATTTGCAAATCCATCCGGCTTCATGTAGTCGTAATAATTAACATCGTCAATGGAGATCACTAACGGCTTTTTTCCTTCGGGCAGATAAATGTCCTTCGGTGTTACACTGCCGTCTTGCCCAACCTGAACGGTTTCGCTTAAAGGATAAAGCACATAGCCTCTGCGATAAAGCTCAGGAAGCATGGCTTTGAACTCTTTCACCGTGGTCATCCACATATTATAGCCTTGGGCCGGATGACCCTTGTTATCAAAAGCCAATTCAGGATAGATGATCAGACTGTGAAAGAAGACATGCTCAATGACCCCTTCATATTTTACTAAAGAAGCTTTCTGCTTTTCAATGTCAGCTATTTTCAGTTTAATAGCATCTCCCGTAATGTTCTCGTCAATCAAAGTAGGATCTTCCTGCAAAACTGTCAGTGCTTCATCATAAAAATATCCTAAAGCTAATTTATCTGCTTCCCCTATTACCATATTTCTTTCTTCATTTCTGTTTTCAGCAGAGGCAGTCATGTCCTGTTCCAGCGAGCTTTTCATGATGATTACAGCCAAAGCCGTTACTGCAATTATTCCCACTGCCAAAGCCAGCTTTAAATAATTGTTTTTCCTCTGCTTTTTTTCCCCTTTTAACTCTTCCATGATTATTCCCCTTTTTCCAGTTGCATCTTTTGCACACTTTTTAAACGATATATTTAAGCTATATCAATATTCATTATACTATAAATTCCTTTATTCTTGTTAAGAATTTTTAAGAAAGGCATACAGCTCCCCATGGCTATCCTGGCCTCTTAACCGAAATAAAGAAAAAGTGCACTTTCTGAAAAC
Source organism: Firmicutes bacterium UBA6648 (assembly GCA_002455605.1). GTDB lineage: Bacteria > Bacillota > Clostridia > Peptostreptococcales > Anaerovoracaceae > Aminipila. The sequence continues at coordinate 878 of DKLE01000053.1, read as the reverse complement.
CAGTATTTCATATCTGATTTCCAGGGGTGCACTTTTATTTTTTCAAGAGGGTTATTCCACCGTTACACTCTTAGCTAAATTCTTCGGTTTATCAATGTCACAGCCTCTTTCTTTTGCTATGTAGTAGGCTAAAATCTGAAGGGGTACTACTGCAAGCAGCGGAGATACCTCATCCATGCAGTCAGGAATGTAAATTACCCTATCTGCCTGCTTCTCAATCTCCTTGTTTCCTTCCTTTGCCACTCCTATGACGTAAGCACCTCTTGCTTTTACCTCCTGAATATTGGACAGCATCTTTTCATAAAGCTTATCCTGAGTAGCCAGAGCGATTACAAGGGTATCCTTTTCAATCAAGGCAATGGTGCCGTGCTTTAATTCTCCTGCGGCTATGGCAAAAGAATTGATATAAGAAATTTCTTTCAGCTTTAAGGAACCTTCATAGGAAACCCCTGCATCTGCTCCTCTGCCGATAAAAAATACTTGCTCTCGTTTATATAGCTCTTTCGCCAAATCGTGTATCTGCGATTCACTTTCTAATAGCTTCGTCAATTTATCCGGGATGTCTTTCAGCTCTGACATGTATTCATTATATTGCTCATCAGAAACCACTCCCTTTTTACGTCCCATGTAAAGACCAATCAAATACATGCACATCAACTGAGTTGTATAAGCCTTTGTTGAGGCAACGGCAATCTCTGGTCCCGCCCAGGTATAAAATACATCATCGGACTCACGAGCAACGGAACTGCCCACTACATTTACAACGGACAGAACTCTGGCACCTTTACGCTTTGCTTCTCTTAAAGCCGCTAACGTATCCAAAGTTTCTCCGGACTGGCTTATTGCTATAAATAAAGTTTTATCATCTACAAAAGGAT
>DKLE01000018.1:4456-8256 GCA_002455605.1 Firmicutes bacterium UBA6648 | reverse complement strand
GACTATATAATACAAGGAGGAATAGCAGTGAGAAAAATAGAACTCAGTTTGAAGAAAAAATTATCCGTATTATTGGCAGCAGGAATGGCCCTATCCAGTCTAACCGCATGTGGCGGCATCAATGCAATGGGAGCGGATGAAAGTAAAACGGTTGTCCTTGCTAATCAGCAGAAAGAAATTGAGGATGTTTTATCTATTAAACAAGTTATTGAAGTAGAAAATTTTGCAGGTTTCCATTGGTTAGATGATAATCGAATACTAGGTGTAGCTATTAAAGATGGCATCAGCAACATAGCCATTTATAATGTTCCAGATAAGACAGTGGAAGACATAACTGATAATAAAGATGTTAAAAAAGGTTTTCAATATTAGTATGAGCAAATACCATGTTTGTACCAATATAAGCCTAGCGAAAAGTATGTTTTATTTAAGGAACGACTCATAGGTAGCGATATAAAATCTGATGCGTTATTATTTTATGATATAAAAGAGGATAAAATAAGTAGGATAGATGAAAATGTAATATGTTCTGAACTTGTGGATGATGCACAAATCTATTATACAAAAGGACTTAGCGTATATAAGTATGATTTAGATCGTAAACAGAAAATGGAAATACAATTACCGGAAGAACTTATTGATAAGCTAAAAGATTACGTTGAGAGCTATGAAGAATATATAGAAGTTCATTTTGGAGAAGAAAACTAGATGAGTATTGGAGCGAAAAACATAAAGAATTTTATGAAAGGGAGAAGAAAAATAATTATATTACAAAGTTAACTGTTAAAGGTGATGAATTAGAATTAGCTTCTTTGAACCTAAAAGGCTATAGCTTAAATATGAAAACGAATACATTTAAGGAAGGTTCTATAAAGCAAGGATATCCTGATAAAGATGGTATAGACATTGATGGTGTGGCAAAAGTAACACAGAATAAGATACCCAGGGAATTATGGGAAACAGATGATAAAGGTAATCTAGTAAAATTGATTGATAAAACTAATGATTTTGTAGGTGGTTTTCAATTATCACCAGATAAAAGCAAGTTAATATATGAAGCCATTTATCCTAGCGGAGAAGGAAGAAAATATATATATGATTTTAAAAGTGATAAGAAATTAACTATATTTGGTGATTATAACGCTATATGTTGGAATAAAAAATCAAATAAAATTGTATGTACAGGAGCAGTATGTTTTTCTAAAGAATTGAGTTGTAAAATAGTAATTTTGAATGACTAATTAAGCAGGTGGGAAAATGACAAAAATTATAGTAGCTGATGATGAAGAAAATATCACAGATGCAATAGCTTATGCCCTAGAGCGTGAAAATTATCAAGTCTATAAGACTTTTGATGGTAAAGAAGCGCTTGATCTTATTAGAAAAGAGCAACCTGATATTCTTATTTTAGATATCATGATGCCAGACTATAATGGTTATGATCTGTGCAAAAACATTGATGATAGTTCCAATATGGGGATTATCATGCTTACTGCAAAGAGTACTTTGGTAGATAAAATATTAGGTTTATGATGATTTTTATCAATCTAATGGATAATGCCATTAAGTACAATGTTGCAAATGGAGAGATCCATGTGACAAGCACTATAAATAAAGGTTTTAATAAGATTGAAATCGCAGATACAGGAATTGGAATACCAGATGAACATAAGCAACAGAATATTTGAACCATTTTACACTGTAGATAAGAATAAGTCTAAGAAGCTATCAGGTACAGGTCTCGGATTAAGTCTGGTTAAAAAGATGCGTGTCAAACAAGATGCTACCATTGATGTTTTGGATTCAGAAAAGGGAACAGTATTTCAGGTTAATATTCCATTAGCTTCCCCCTAAGAAACCACCAGCTTCCCATGATATTCATTTATCAAGACCCTATAAAAAGGCTTTGAGCATTAATCTGTCCTAATCATAGTTTTAGTAGAATAGGATAAAGTTAAAAGACAATCTATATTTTGAAAGGAGAAATTAAATGAAATCCCGAATTATGTACATACTTCTTGTATTTCTGTTAAGTACTTCAATTACTGCCTGTTCAAGCAGTAAAATAAATCATAGCAGCAGCGCCAGTAATAGTAAAATTACTGACACCAGCCTTTCTTCAGATAGTAAAAGTGACAATATAAAGACCGCGATGCCATCTAATAATAATACGGTATTAGAAGCATATAAAGCAGTATTGCTAAATGATGCTGAATTTTTCAGCATTGATAACAAGAAAAAATTATCTTTGGATGATTTTTTAACTAACAAAGAGATTTATGGAGCCGACTTCAAAGTAACACACTTTACAGTACTTGATATGGATGGTGATGAGGTACCAGAAGTTGTTCTTGAATTAGCAGTGGATGATAATCCATCGTTTTACGAAGTCTTGCATTACATGGATGATACTGTTTATGGATACAATATTGTATATAGAGGTTTAGAAGGGCTTAAAACAGATGGGACATTTCAGTATTCAAACGGTGCAGCAGATAATGGATATGGAAAATTGAAATTCCAATTAAATGCTTATGAAACGGACATATTGGGATATATGAAATCAAGCCAAAACAATGATAACATAATCATATCGTACTTCATTAATAATAAATCCGTTACAGAAGAATCCTATAATTATTTCATTAAAGAGCAAGATGAAAAGAAAGATGTAGTTTGGTATGAGTTTTCTCAAAAGAATGTTGAAACAGAACTCACTGTGCATCCACAATGATAGGTCAGGTGCAACGCCAATTGATTTGGTTGATGGAGATGAGTTAGTCTCAACAGTATAGGTAACGGATGGAGAAGGAAAAATGCAGATTTTTCAGTATAATGCAAGTATAGTTTTTTTCGCGATATTTATTTTAACGGTTCTTGCCCGAGCTGTGCTGCTCCGGCGCAAAGAAATTCGTGCTATTGTGTTCGGAGCTACGGACAAGACGGACTTTCTGCTTATACCGTTTGTACTGGCAATAATTTACGCTGTTGTGGCGAATAGCTTTCAGTTACCACTGTGGGAACCGCTCCTTCGTCCATTTTGGAAAACCGTTCTTCCGGGATGGGTAGGTTTGGCTCTCTCAGCGGCAGCTATCATAGGGTTGATATTTACACTTATTTCCTTTGGTGATTCTTTCAGGGTGGGTATTGACGAAGAAAAACCCGATATCCTTGTTACAACCGGGGTATTTCGTTTCAGTCGGAATCCGATCTACGTTTGTTTTGATACATTCTTTATCGGGCTATTTTTAGTTCACAGAAACATCATTATTGTAATAGCGGTTATTGCGTTTGCACTATTAATACACAGGCAAATATTGCGTGAGGAGAAGTTTCTGCGTTCGCATTATGGTGCAGAATACGAGGAGTACTGCAGGAAGGTACGGAGGTATTTATAGTGCCAAATTGCTGAAATCATTTTTCGGTAAAAACATCATGAAATAAAATCATAACAGGAAAATAGCCCACATCTCCTGAGCCTTCATCGGGAGATAAGGGCTGTTTTTGTATATTTGCTCGGGAGAAAAAAGTTCGTCTCGTTTTGCTTTCTCAATGTTGTATTTTTTCTTTTTTAAGGGTATTTTATATTAAATGGTTTATTAGTGCGAACCAAAGAACAAAAGGCAAGGTGTTAATTATGAATAAAAAAGAACAAATAGAAACGATACAGGAAGATTTCAAAAATGCACAATCAATTTTAACAGCAATCGGTGATGAAACACGTCAGATAATACTTCTAGTGTTAATGGAATCCGATTGCCAAATCGGAATGCGTGTTGGTGAAATCACAGCAAAAACAG
>DKLE01000018.1:0-4368 GCA_002455605.1 Firmicutes bacterium UBA6648 | reverse complement strand
CACAGCAAAAACACATCTCTCCCGCCCTGCCGTATCACATCAATTGAAAATATTGAAAGATATTGGAATTGTGGGAATGAGAGAGGAAGGAACTAAAAACTTTTATTATATCAATGTTTCTGCGAAATTAAATATATTGAAAAAATTAGTTATAGATATTGAACATTTGATGAAAGAGTTTTATCAATAAAATTAAAACATACTTATTAGCTGACAGTATTAACTGCAAATTTCTATATCCGTTTATAGAAAGGGAAAGAAAAAAATTTCGCATGATGATGAAATCAGCCAGGTGAATGAGAATATTGAGGTGTGAGTAATGAATGGTACTATAAAAATTGATGTAGAAAAATGCATTGGTTGCGGGCTATGTTGTAAAGACTGCCCTCAGCATGTGCTTGTACTGCAAAATGGGAAAGCCACGATGCTGGCTGAGAGATGTCTTGAATGTGGACACTGCGTTGCTATATGTCCCAAAAATGCTTTTACTATGAGTGGTTATGATATGCATGAAGTCAAAACATATGATAAAAGCACCTTCGGCATTGATGAAGATATTCTTCTCAACACAATACAGTTTAGACGGTCGGTAAGGCATTATAAGGATAGGCAGGTAGAAAAGGAAGTAATCAAGAAAATCATAGAAGCAGGACGATTTACCCCTACCGGAAGTAATAAGCAAGGGATAAGGTATATTGTAGCACAAAAAAGCATTCCTATGTTTGAAAATGAGGCACTGAAAACATTCAGGAAGTTAAAACGCTTATTGGAAATTGTGAGCAAATTTGTTAAGCGCCCTTATGACGTAAGGGGATATAAATTAGAACCAGGCTTCTTTTTCCATGGAGCACCAACCGTCCTCTTTATTATTTCGGATGATGATGTGGATGCCTCGCTTGCATCGATGAGTATGGAATTGATGGCTGAGGCTATGGGGCTTGGTACGCTGTATGTGGGCTTTTTCGCTGTGGCAGCAAAACATAACAAAAGAATCAGAAAAGAGCTTGGTCTTACCAAAAAAGAAAAGGTGGTAACCTGTCTTGCAATGGGATATCCCGATGTTAAATATATGCGGACGGTTCCCAGAAAAAAAGCTGAGATTGAGTGGAGATAAAAGCAAATATTAAGGCAAATATATAAGAATAGTTGGAGGTGATTTCATGAGAAGTGCAATAGAAAATAGAGTTTCACGGAGAAAGTTTGAAAAGGAACCAATTGCAGATTGGGAAAAAGAAAATATTATTTCTCTTATTAATCAATTAAATGAAGAATCTGGTTTAACAATGGCATTCATGGAGGATGGAAGCGGTGCCTTTGGGAAGTTAAGAAAAAGCTATGGGTTATTTACCAATATGCGCTCTCTTATATTGATGAAAGGCAAGAAAGACGATCAAGACTTGAAGGAAAAGATCGGATATTACGGAGAAGCTTTAGTTCTTGCTCTAACTGATTTAGGTCTTGGAACGTGTTGGGTTGGAGGTACCTTTGATAAGGATGAATTACCTGTTGATAGCGGCGAGGAGTTAGCTTGTGTTATAGTAGTAGGTAAAGTGGCAGCTCCTTCACTAACAGAAAAAATGGTGCGGTCAGCTACACATAGAAAAGTAAAGAGTATGGAAGAACGAATCATAAGCGACCAACCTTTCCCTCAATGGATACAAAACGGAATGAAAGCTGTACTATTTGCACCAAGTGCTAAAAACACACAAAAAGTAATGTTTAGGTATAAGAATGACACGCTAAGTGCTGAAATTGCCAATGACTATTCAATGGATTTGATTGATTTAGGTATTGCAAAGAAACATTTCGAGATAGGCGCAGGAGGGAAGTTTGAATTTGGGAATGGAGGTATCTTTCATTTAACATAAACAATAACAGATCTGAGAAAGATGCATTCTGAGATTTCCATATTCAGATCCTAAATAAGACATCGAAAAATGAGAGTTGCTATGTTATAATCAGTGCAGTTATTTTATAAAAACAAGGTTTGAGTGGCGGAATTGTTGAAAAGATATCCTGACACCAAAGGGTTATCAAGGCATTGTGAGATTGTATGCCTGTTCAACGGATAATAAGTAAAATAGAGTGGGAATTAGCGAAAGACGTGAGCAAAGGTGAGATTTGAACTTGTCAAGACAAAGTAGATAAGTTCAGACGAAATAGAAGGATGGAAGAAAGGTAAGAGAGGAAGGGAGAGCCATGTCAAAAAACGATAATATGCTGGCAATCTTGTGGATGCTGAATTCAGGCATAAAAGTGACTGCAAAACAGATATCCGAAAAGTTAGAAATCAATATAAGGACTGTTTATCGTTATATTGATGCACTTTGTGCCAGTGGGGTGCCTATAATATCCGATACAGGTTATAATGGCGGGGACAGTTTATTGAAAAATTTTATCAATGCGCCTTTGTTTTTTGATGTTGAAGAACAAAAAGCGCTTCTTCATGCTGCTGTATTTGCAAAGGAAGCAGGATACCCTTTTAATGAGGCATTAAACAGAGCAGCCGAAAAATTAAAAATTTATTCAAATCGGGAACAGGAAAGCATTCTCAATCGCCATTTAGCCGGTTTCGAAGTGATAAACCGTGATATCGCCCCTTCTGTTAAGACCACATTAGAAGAACTGGAGCGGGCTGTAGCAAACCAGTATTCTATAGAAATTGAATACCGCACAGGCCATGAAGAACAATCTAGGTCAAGAGTGATTGACCCTTATGGAATGTTTTATTGGAACAATAAATGGTATACGGTTGGATTCTGCCATCTTCGGAATGAAATCAGAAGCTTTCGTGTTGAACGGATTTTACAGATAAAGCGTACGCAAATGATGTTTAAACGACCTGAAGCCTTTTCTGCGGGGGAATTTTTTTTACAGAATCTTTTGCCTGATCCCACAAGTAAGGATGAGGTGATTTCAGTAATTATCAGTGGCAGGTCAGAAGCTTTGGATGATTTGTGTATTCATTGGTTTTTAGGGCATTATCTGAAAGAGCGGATTTTAAATCAAGGTATCTTTTTATTTGAAGAAAAATTACTTCATGCATATGTGCCTTATTTTCTCTTATCCTACGGGAAATCTATTCAAGTAATCGAACCACAGAGTTTGAGGAAAAAACTTGTTGCTGTTGCATCGGAGTTAATGGAATATTATCAAATTTAACAGCTTCACTGACAGCGGTTGTCAGTGAAGCTGTTTTATAATGAGAAAAAAGTATTAATTCCAATGAAGGATTATTACCCTTAGCAAATTGAAAAAGATGGAGGACATGAATATGAATAATACTGTGTATCTTTATGTATTTGATACAATGGCAGACTGGGAAATATGTTACCTAACTGCCGAACTGAATTCGGGAAGATATTATAAGAAAGGGCTGGCCCCATTAAAAATAGTTACCGTGGGAATTGAAAAGACTCCTATTACTACAAAGGGAGGGTTAAAAATATTGCCAGATATTAAAGTAGATGAGTGCAGAACTGAAAACGCAGAAGCTTTAATTCTACCGGGCGGAGATACGTGGACAGAAACAATTCATGAACCTATATTGAAAACGGTGGAGCAGTGTTTAGAGGAAAATATTCTTGTAGGAGCAATTTGTGGAGCTACAATAGGGCTTGCTCAGAAAGGATTTCTGGATTTACGATGGCATACGAGCAACGATTTGGAATATCTTAAAATGATATGTCCTACCTATAACGGAGAAAAGTACTACAAGAAGGAGTCTGTTGTAACTGCTGGAAAACTGATAACTGCTTCGGGAATAGCTCCTTTGGAATTTGCTTTACATGTCTTGAAAACCTTAGACGTATTTACACCACAAACATTGAACGACTGGTATAATCTTAATAAAACTCATGAACCTAAATATTTCTACCAGTTGATGAATTCAATTCAATGAAGCCATACTTCAATTTATAAGATTATAGCTCTGCCAAAGGGGTATCAGATCACGCAGCATCTTTTTTGACCGTTCAAGGCACGTTGAAAATGGTCGTAAAGCTGGATAGACGATAAAATCTACTAATATCAATGGATTAAGCCCTTGAATGTGATGAAAGTTAAGTTTATTAGGAGTATAATAGAAAGATATATCGACGTATTCTTAGAAAATAGTAGCAAAGGAAGGCCAGTTTTACTCATTGCTGATTCTATCTACGGTGACACGAATGTACTGATAAACAGCAGCTCAATCTTTATAAAACCAACGCTGTGAAGGATCGGCTGTTGGCAGTTTTTCTTATGGATGCAAAGTCCAAGAAAGAAGAAACCTTGGCCGATTATTCTCTCTATTTTATAGTTTAACCAGCAAGATGGGGATTACGGCTGGGTGGTTATCGAGTGCTTTTAAGCATAAATCTGTTTTAG
>DKLE01000045.1 GCA_002455605.1 Firmicutes bacterium UBA6648 | reverse complement strand
TGAACTGGGTGACGCATTGAAGATGAAGAGAGATTATGATAAACAGGTTATGGAACTAGCAGATATATTATCCATTTAGGAGAATTTTTATGAAAGATAAAGGTATAATGCCTGAGCTCCCGCCTACGATGGTTTTTCGGCCTCGACTGCAAAACATCTTTGAAGAGAATTTTAATTTTAAAAAGATTATTTATGTATCGGCACATACTGGATGGGGAAAAACCACCGCAGTAGCTGAATGGCTTATTGAAAAGAACCATGAGGCTATTTGGTTTTGCTTAGAAGAATATCAAAAAGAGAATGTTTTAGAAAAATTGTTAACGGAAATCAGCAAGAAAAACGCCAATCAGATTATTGTTATTGACGACTACAGCATGCTTGATGATAAGGAACTGGACTGTATGAACCGGATGGTTACCCAGTCAAACAGGCGTTTTGTCATCATTTCTAAGGCAGAACTGCCGAGAGATTTGGTCATTTATGTAGGCCTGACCATCCAGTTGATTGGTGTGGATCAATTACGGTTTACGGAAGAAGAAACGGAACAATATTTTGAAAGATGGAATGTGAACCTTTCAGAACAAGATATGTACCAATTAGTTTTTAAGCAAAAAGGATGGGTGATCAATTACCGATATGCTGCTTCATTGATGCAGGCAACAGGAGAGGCGTATACTAAAGAAATTCGACTAAAGGTCTTAGAAGCGATGTATCGATATTTAGATGTGAAAATATTGGGTGAGTGCTCGGAAAGAGAGCGGGAGATCATTTTAGCCATCGGCTGTTTTGATAAGATTACTTCTGAACAGGCTGATATACTTTTAGGAACACCGGAAGCCCATATAACGTTGGAAAGCTTCACGAGAAAAGGACATTTTTTAACCTTTATGTTACCTGATGTCTATATTCTCCATCCTTTTTTTAAGGAATATCTTACATATACCAGAAAAAATCTTTTATCGGAAGGGGAAATCAATAGTATTTATAAAACAGCAGGGGAGTATTTTGAAAATAGGAAGGCGCACTCCATGGCATTGGAATGTTATGCCAAGGCCGGGGAACATGAGGGCGTAAAACGTATTTTGGTTACTCTTTCCAGACAGGCTGTAGGACAGGCTGTTTTATGGCAGAACAGAAAATATTATTATGATTTACCGGAAGAACTCATCAAAGAAGACCCCTCCTTATGCTGCGGTATGGCGATGCTAAGCCTTATCGGCTTTCATTTGGAGGAAGCTGAGAGATGGAAAAATCAACTGGAAAATTTGCTGAGATCTTTGCCCCCAGAGGATGAAAGAATAAATAGAATATATGATAAAATAGTCTATTTATCTATAGTGACACCTAGCAGTGGACTACACATATTCTTACGATTATTAAAAAATTGGCCTAAAAGAGTAGAAGAGGGGAATGCACAGCTGCAGCTGGTGAACGTCACCGGAAACCGCCCCAGTGTATTAAACGGAGAAAGAGATTTTTCACCATGGCTGAAAAAAGTAAATTTGCTTAAAGAGCCTATGAATAAAGGCGCAATTTCGTTGTATGGTGATGCAGCCATAGGGGTTGTAGATGTAGCCTCAGCCGAATGCTTTTATCAGCAGGATCGAATGCAGGAGGCTTTAATTCAGGTCGCCGGAATCCTGTCTCTCATTGAGCAAAAGGGAAACATCTCTACTCTGTTTGCCGCTATGTATGTGGAAATGCAAGTAATGCTGGTATCCGGACAGTTCTCTTCGGCAAAACCTTTGCTGGACAATATAACGGACAAGATTAAAGAAGTCAAGGCGGATTTTTTACGGCCCAATTTAGAGGCAATCTGGGCTAAGTTCGCACTGTATGAAAATCATAATGAAGAGGCTCAGAAATGGGCTGCAGAGAAAGCTCCGGACGAAAACATTACATTTTGTACAATGGATCGATTCAAATATTTTATTAAATTAAGAGTCTATATCCTGTATGAAAAATATTATCTGGCTATAGCCCTGGCAGCAAAGCTAAAGCCCATATGCACGGCTTTTCAACGATATATGGAACTAGCTGAGCTGGATATGCTTCTGGCAATTACTTTTTATCGAATGGGCTTGAAAGAAAAAGCGGAGCAATATATGGCGGACGCTCTTAAATTAGGAGAAAAATATGGCTATATCCGCCTTTTTGCAGATGAAGGAGAACCGGTATACAAAGTATTAAAAAACTTAGAGGAGATACCTGGAATTTCCCGGCAATATATCAAGCAGGTAAAAGAAGCGGCTAAAAAGATAGCCATGCTCAATCCGTCTTATCTGGTATGGATAAAGAATAACAGAGATGGATTATCAGCCAGTGAGCTTGAAGTAATTCAGCTTCAGGCTCAAGGAAAAACAAATAATGAAATAGCGGATTACTTAAATATTTCATTAAATACCGTTAAATTTCACATAAAAAATATATACAGTAAGCTTGGGGTCAAGAACCGTTTTCAAGCCGTTCAACAGGCTAAGGCCCAAGGTATCATAAAATAAAAAATGAGCTGTAAGACAGCTCATTATATCATTTTTTCCTGTTTTACTTTATGATCGATGATATGACGTGAAGCCAGTTCTTTATGAACCTCATATAAGGAAATATTCATTTCCGCCATAAGAACCATGATATGGTAGGCAAGATCTGCAATTTCATAAATTGTTTCTTTCTTTTCTCCAGCTTTCGCAGCAATAATAACCTCCGTAGATTCTTCTCCTACCTTTTTTAATATTTTATCAATACCTTTTTCAAACAGATAAGTGGTATAGGAATTTTCTTTTCGATTTGTCTTTCTGCCTTGAATCAGTTCCATTAAACTTTCAGGAGTGAAGGGGACTGAATTTTTATTGGAGTAAACTGTTTCGTTAAAACAGGAATCGGTTCCAAGATGACAGGCAGGACCGGCTTTTGTAACATAAACCGTGAGTGCATCTTTGTCACAATCTGTTTGAATGCTCATAATATGCTGGAAATTCCCTGAGGTTTCTCCTTTCAGCCACAATTCCTTTCTGGAACGGCTCCAAAAACAGGTAAGTCCCTTTTCCATGGATACGGCTAAGCTTTCCTTGTTCATGTAAGCAAGTGTAAGCACCTTTTGGGTTTTTGCATCAATTACAACAGCGGGGATTAATCCGTTGTCATCAAATTTCAGTTCATCTGGATTTATCATAAAACTCTCTCCTCTACCTTACTGTTATATTATTTTTTATTAATTCCGATTTTAAATGACTGATCTGCACTTCGCCAAAGTGAAATATAGAAGCTGCAAGCCCGGCATCTACTTTGGGAAGCTTTTTAAAGAGAGTCACGAAATCCTTGATACAGCCGGCTCCTCCTGATGCAATTACAGGGACCTGAACGGCATTGCAGACAGCTTCCAGCATTTCCAGGTCAAAACCGGTTTTCACCCCGTCTGTATCAATACTGTTTACGACGATTTCGCCGGCTCCATTTCCGACACAGTTTTTTATCCACTGGATAGCATCCATTCCGGTGTTTTCCCGTCCGCCTTTTGAAAATACGGTAAAGCTATTGTTTATCCGTTTAATATCCACAGAGAGTACAACACATTGATTGCCGTATTTAAGGGCTGCTTCACGAATGAGCCCAGGGTTTTTTATAGCCCCTGAATTTACGCTGACCTTATCCGCACCGCATTTTAACACCCGATGGAAATCATCTAAGCTATTAATGCCGCCTCCCACGGTTAAAGGGATAAAAATAGAGCGGGCTACCTGACGAAGGATGTCTGTGAAAAGAGAGCGGTTTTCTGCAGATGCAGTTATATCATAAAACACCAGCTCGTCAGCACCATTATCGGAATAATATCTTGCCAGGTCCACAGGAGAGGAGACATCGGAAAGGCCTTCAAAATTTACACCTTTTACTACACGTCCGTTTTTTACGTCCAGACAGGGAATAATTCGTTTTGTAATCATAGGCTTACTCCTTTCATTCTTTTGCTGTTTCAATGGCTGAGGCTAAGCTGAAGGTCCCTGTATAGAGTGCTTTCCCCACAATAGCACCGGAAAGCTTCATGGCAGTGAGCGCTTTAATATCTTCTAAGCTTGAAATTCCGCCGGAAGCAATGATATCCACCGAATAGGTTTTGGAGAGCTTCCTGTATAAGTTAAGATTGGTTCCCTCCATAGCGCCGTCCTTGGATATATCGGTGCAAATTATAGTTTTAATGCCTATATTCTGCATTTCTTTGCAGAAATCATCACAACTGTGAGACGAGAGCTCTGTCCAACCCTTTATAGCTACTTTTTCATCTTTTATATCAATTCCTACGGCAATCCTATCTCCATATTTTTCTACTGCATCCATAAGAAAAGATTTATCTGTAATAGCCGATGTACCCAGGATGATGCGGTTAACACCGATGGAAAGATATTTTTCTACTGTTGCCATGTCTCGGATACCACCGCCTAATTGAGTAAAAAGATTAGCCTTCTCTACAATATCCTTTATTGTATTAAAATTGGAGGAAATACCTTTTTTGGCGCCTTCTAAGTCAACCAAGTGAAGAAAAGAACTGCCTTGTTCTTTGAAATCAGCTGCTGTATGAACCGGATTGTCAGCATAAACAGTCATCTGATTGTAATTACCTTGAAACAAACGTACAGCCGCTCCTTCGTATAAGTCGATAGCAGGGTATATATTCATGTTTTATCTCCTATTTCACAAAATGCTTTTAATATATTCAGGCCAACCGCGCCGCTTTTTTCCGGATGAAATTGACAGCCATATACATTGTCACAGGCTACAGCAGCTGTTAATTCATTTCCGTATTCTGCGGTAGCAATAACAGATTCCTTACAGTCATCGGCGTAGTAGGAATGAACAAAGTACACGCAGTCATTCTCGTTTATGTATTTAAAAATTGGATTTTTTTCTTGATTTTCTGCAAAGTGCAAGGCATTCCAGCCAATGTGGGGAATTTTCACACCGTTGGGAATGATATCCTCAATGGGCTTTACCTTGCCTTGAAGGAGTCCCAGGCCTAAATGTTCTCCATACTCATAGCTTTTTTCGAAAAGAAGCTGCATTCCCAGGCAGATACCCAGAAGAGGCTTACCGTTTTTTACTTCTTCTCTTATGACTGTGTCCAGCTTACTTTTCTTTAATTTCTCTGCGGCATCGCAGAAAGCTCCCACCCCGGGTAAAATAATTTTATCCGATTGTTGTATGTCTTTCTGATTGCCGCTTATGATAACTTCTTTTCCAATAGCTTCAAAAGAGCTTTGCAGAGAAAAAAGGTTACCAACCCCATAGTCTATAATTGTTATCATACTAAAACTCCTTTTGTAGACGGAATGTGGTCTTTTCTCTTTTCATTAATTTTTATGGCTTGTGAGAGTGAGCGTGCAAAGGCCTTAAAGGTTCCTTCAAGAATATGGTGGGAATTCTGTCCGGATATCTGCCGAATATGTAAGGTTAAATTGCCTTTTCGAGTGAATGCGGAGAAAAATTCTTCTATCAGCTCCGTATCAAATGTACCCACTTTTTGTGCAGGGATTTGAAGATCATAAGAAAGAAAGCTTCTTCCAGACAGATCAACAGCACAGAGGATAAGTGCCTCATCCATAGGAAGAATAATGTCTCCATATCGGGTTACTCCTCGCATATCCCCAAGAGCCTGAGAAAAGGCATCGCCAAGACAAATCCCAATATCCTCTACCGTATGATGATCATCAATAAAGGTATCCCCCGTACAGCTGACAGCTAGGTCAAAATTTCCATGACGGGCAAAGAGTATAAGCATATGATCCAAGAAGCCGCAGCCGGTAGTAATATCACTTTTTCCGGTGCCGTCTATATTCAATTTAAGCTGAATATCTGTTTCATTTGTTTTTCGATTAATTTCACTTGTTCTCATTTGACTGCCTTTCATTGATTATGATTTTTAATTGATGAAGGAGAATTTCCATCTGATTCCTTGTACCAATAGTGATACGGTTATAGTCTGAAATACGGGGAGAAGGAAAATGGCGGATTAGAATGCCCTTTTCTTTCAAAGCATCATATATTACTTTACCGCTGAGATGAGGAGATTTAGCAAAAATGAAGTTTGCTTTGGAGGGAAGGACATCAAACCCCATCTTTTTTAATGCTTCCTGGGTATAATTTCGGGTACACGCAATTTCTTTACATTTATCCATATAATAGTCATTTGCCTCGATTGTAGCTGCTCCTGCTATAAGGGTCATTCGGTTGACATTATAGGGGTTTGTGGCGTATTTAAGTTTTTCCAGATCTTCAATCAGCGCTTGGGAACCCAGGGCAAATCCTAAACGGCCTCCCGCCATTGATCGGGATTTGGAAAAGGTTTGAACCACCAGAAGATTTTCATAGCGGTGAATAAGGGGATAGCAGGATTCGGCCCCGAAATCCACATAGGCCTCGTCGATAACTACCACGTGGCTAGGGTTGGTTCGGACGATTTCTTCAATCTGGGAAACAGTTAAGGTTAAACCCGTAGGCGCGTTGGGATTCGCTATAACAATAAATTGATTTATATGGCAATAATCTCTATAATTAATTGAAAAATCACCGCTTAAAGGAATTTCTGTATAACTGATTCCGTGCAGTTCAGCAAAGACCTTATAAAAACCATAGCTGATATCAGGAAAAGCCGCCTGTATTGAATTTCCCGAAAAGGCCATAAATGCAAAATTCAGAATATCATCGGAGCCGTTTGACAGATATACCTGCTGAGCAGAGACTCCATACAGTAGGGCAATCTTTTCTCTTAAGCTTTTACATTGAGGATCTGAGTATAGGCGGAGATTTTTTATTTCTTCCCCATTTATTGAACTTAGAACACTAGGAGCCGGAGGATAGGGAGATTCGTTGGTATTCAGCTTGATATATTTCATGTCCTGGGGCTGTTCCCCTGGAGTATAAGTTTTCAGCCGCTGATATTTTTCATTTAAGAATTTACTCATCCCATCACATCCTTATCCTTCAAATCGGACTGTAACACTTTTCGAATGTGCTGAGAGACCCTCTTTTTCCGCAAAATAGGCAATATCTTCTGCTGCCTTGGAAAGGGCAGCTTCGGTATAGTAGGTATACTGATATTTTTTTACAAAATCGTCCACAGAAAGAGGACTTGAAAATTTTGCTGTACCGTTAGTAGGAAGAGTGTGATTCGGTCCTGCAAAATAATCACCCAAAGCTTCGGGACAATTTTTTCCCAGAAATACGGAGCCGGCATTGCGTATACTGTCCAGGTAATCAAAAGGATTATCCACACAAAGCTCTAGGTGTTCAGGAGCAATGTCATTGGCAATTTTAAGAGCTGTCCGGATATTATCCGTTACAATAATTTTACCGTTGTTTTCAATGGAATAACGGGCGATTTCTTTTCGGGGAAGGAGTGAAAGCTGATTTTCCAGTTCAATACTTACCGCAGAAGCCAGCTCTTTGCTGTCAGTGACTAAAACGGCACTGGCCATTTTGTCATGCTCCGCCTGAGAAAGCATATCCGCAGCCACATATTTGGGATTGCAGGTTTTGTCGGCTATAACCAAGATTTCACTTGGTCCGGCGATCATATCAATATCCACGGTACCAAAGACCTGCTTTTTAGCTTCTGCAACGAAAGCATTGCCCGGGCCTACAATCTTATCTACCTTGGGGATGGTTTCCGTACCATATGCCAAAGCGGCAACAGCTTGAGCACCTCCCACTTTAAAAATTCTGTCTACGCCGGCAATTTTAGCGGCAGCTATAATAGCAGGACTGACAGTACCATTTTTAACGGGTGTCACCATAATGATTTCATTTACACCGGCCAGCTTGGCAGGTATGCAGTTCATCAGAACAGAAGAAGGGTAGGAAGCTGTACCTCCCGGAACATATACGCCGACTTTATCAAGGGGCACAATTTTCTGGCCGATAATAATTCCGTTATTTTCGTTGAGCATAAAGCTGCTGCGTATTTGGTGCCTGTGAAAAGCTGTAATATTTTCAGCTGCCTTTTTTAAGATATCAATGAATCTTTGATCTACCGAGGCAAAACCCTCTCGGATTTCGGTATCAGTAACCTCTAAATTTTCCGGAGCTGCACCGTCGAATTGCATGCAATAAGAGAGAAGTGCAGAATCTTTTTTTTCTTTCACATTTTTTAATATTTCTGAAACAAGAGGCCCTACTCCAGAAGAATCAGTGCCCCTACAAAAAATAGTTTCCTTATCCATATCATTGTAGTTTAAAATTTTAATCATTCAATTATCTCCTTATTCAGTAGTGGGACATTGCAATTTTAATTGACTGCAAAGAGACTCAATTTGCCTGCTCTTGAATTTAAAGCTGGCTTTGTTGGAAATCAACCGGGCGCTTATGGGGAAAATCGTCTCAAATGCCTGTAAATCATTTTCGTTTAAAGTAGTTCCTGTCTCTACAATATCTACGATAACATCTGACAGATTTAAAATAGGTGCCAATTCAATGGAGCCGTTAAGCTTGATAATATCAATATCTCTACATTGCCTGCTATAATATTCTCGGGCTATATTTTTAAATTTGGTGGCTACCCGAAGGGTCTTTGTTGAATTATCTTTGAAGTCTTTTTTTCCGGCGACAGCCATGCGGCATTTTCCCACATTTAAATCAAGCAGTTCATATACGTCGGGACAGTATTCCATGAGGATATCTTTTCCTGCGACACCGATGTCTGCAGCTCCTCTTTCTACATAAATGGATACATCGGAGGGCTTTACCCAAAAATAACGCACTCCGGCTCCTTGGTTTTCAAAAATCAGTTTCCTGTTATTGTCATCCATAGAAGGGCAGGGGTATCCGGCAGCCTCAAACATTTTATATACCTTATCACCTAATCGGCCTTTCGGTAATGCTACATTAATCATCGGAATCAACAATCTCAAGCCTCCCATCTTTTATTTGAAGTAATTTCTTATATTTCAGCCCTTTGGGGACAGTGGGCTGGACCTGTATGCTTTGTCCGGTGCCATTCCATTCCTGAACAGCTTTTGTAAGCTGCTTGGGATCAGAATTTTCATCGTAGAGCAGCAGTGCATCTACATCGTAGGCTTTTGGAGGCGGGCTTAAGTGCTGAATAAGATCCAAATAGACCGCAAAACCGATAGCACCTGAACCTTTGCCCATTTTTTGCATAAGCTTGTCATAACGGCCGCCGGAAAGAAAGGCTGACGGGATTCCAGAGATGAATCCCTGAAAAACAATACCGCTATAGTAATTCATGCCGTTTACAATAGAAAAATCCAATTGAATATTTTTTAAATGGTTTTCTTTTAAAATTTCGAAAATTTCTTCCAGTTCTTTTATGTACAATTTCATGGTGCCATTAATGCAGAGCTCTGTAAGAACAGGTATTACTGTATCCATGGGGCCGTAGGAAGAAAGTACTGTAATTAACACTTTACAGATTGCTTTATTTCCGCTGTGAGCATCACATGCTTTCTTAATCCCGTCTAAATTTCTTTCCCCGATGTATTTCAAAATTAATTTTTTTTCATGGGAAGACAAGTTAAGCTCTTCAATTAATACAGTAATAATACCCATATGAGAAATATCCAGAAGGTAAGAATTGCTGATGGACTGAAGACTTTTACAGGCCAGCATAATCACTTCACTCATATGGTAGCAATCAATTTTTCCGATACATTCCAAACCGGTTTGAAGAATTTCTTTATAAGTATGAGTTTCTTTTGAAACACGGTAAATATTTTCAATATAATAAAGCTTTTGCAGGCTATCATCTGTATCCTTTGAATTTTTTATAATGGAAAGAGTTACGTCCGGTTTCAAGGCCATGAGTTTTCCGTTAGTATCCGTAAACGTGATAACATTGTCACTGGCTAAAAAATCTTTGTTACGCACATATAAATCGTATTCTTCAAATTTGCTCATGTTGAATTGGCTGTACCCGTAGCCTTGATAAAGGGTGCGCAATTTTAAAGTAGCTTTTTCTTCTTCCGTCAAAACGTCTGATAAATTTTTCATCGTATATCTCCATATCTGCACATTCATCGATTCATCGTGATACTAATATACTACGTTAATGCAATAAAGTAAATAGGTAAAATAAAAAAATGTAAAATTTTTTCAAAATAAAATAAAAACCAGTGCAATATGAAATATTACACTGGCTAAAGATATTCTGAATTCTTATATCAAAGTGTTTAAGAGTTTTAATGTTCGTATCAGCTGGCAGACGTAGCTGCATTCATTGTCGTACCATGCAACAACCCGAACCTCAAAGACTCCTGTTCCGCTTCGTGCAACTAAGGTTTGGGTGGCATCGAAGAGGGAGCCATATTCCATACCGATGATATCAGTGGATACCAGTTCTTCTTCTGTGTAGCCAAAGGATTCATTAGCAGCTTTTTTCATCGCTTCATGAACACCTTCCAGTGATACCGTTTCGGAAGAATCTTTTAAAACCGCATCAAGAATAGTGATGGAACCGCTTGCTACGGGCACTCTCTGAGCTGAACCAATGAGTTTTCCCTCAAGCTCAGGAATGACAAGTCCAATAGCTTTAGCAGCACCGGTGCTGTTTGGAACAATGTTAATGGCACCGGCTCTTGCCCGTCTGAAATCATTCTTTCTGTGAGGTCCGTCAAGTATCATTTGATCCCCCGTATAAGCGTGTATAGTTGTCATGAAACCGGTACGTATTTCTCTGTAGTCATTGAGAGCCTTTGCCATTGGAGCCAGGCAGTTTGTTGTACATGAAGCAGCAGAAATAATATTATCTTCTTTGGTTAATGTATGCTCATTTACACCGTAAACAATAGTAGGAAGATCATTTCCGGCAGGAGCAGATATCAAGACTTTTTTTGCACCTGCATCTATATGGGCCTGAGATTTTTGCTTTGAAGCAAAGAAACCGGTACATTCCAGAACGATATCTACGTCCAGAGCCTTCCAAGGTAAATTAGATGGATCAGGTTCTTTATAAATTTGAATTTTTTTACCGCCTACAGTTATTGAATTGTCATCACTCTCTATGGAATATTTTGTATATTGTCCCTGTACACTGTCGTGTTTAAGCAAATAAGCCAGCATCTCCGGTTTGCTTAAGTCGTTGATAGCGACAACCTCAAAATTTTCATCATCAAAAATGTGTCTGAAGGTCAGCCTTCCAATTCTACCAAATCCATTAATCGCAATCTTTTTTTTCATATTGCATGTACCTCCTCTTATTTTGAAATAACTGGTGTGTTATTTATATATTTTGGTTGTTACGTGTTAAAGCTATACATTATTTTGACATTAACTTTGAACGGGACATGGAACTTTCCATATGAACCTTCATGGCTAAAGCACCTGCTTCTACGTCTTTATTTTTAAAGGCTTCAAATATTGCCCGGTGTTCTTCTAAAACCTCTGCCAGATAATTGTCCGGGTAAGGTACAGGTTTTCTGCTGTGCTTGATATAGATTTGATAAGAAGAAAGCACATGCTGCAGCATTCTATTGTGAGAAGCTGTGTAGATTAATTGATGAAAGCCTGTGTTAATATTTAACATCTTATCAATATCATTTTTCTGTGTATAGAACTCCATGAATTCAAAAGTTTCTTCCAGATCTTCCATTTCTTCATCAGTAATGCGCTCAATGGCCCATTTCACAGCTTGGACTTCATAAGCCTTACGAAGCTCATACATATCTGCCATATCCTGAGAGGAAAAACCTATTACAAAAGCTCCACGATTGGGAATGGTTTCAATGAGCCCCTCCATTTCCAGCTGCCTTAAGGCTTCTCTCACAGGAGTACGGCTTACCTTGTATTTATCGCAAATGCTTTGTTCTGTCAATTTTTCACCTGCCCGCATTTTTCCTTGAAGGATATCCTTTTGAAGCTTGGAAAAAAGATTATTGGAAATGGGTAAATTCTGAGATTTAGCATTTTCGTTATGTTGATAAAGTACCATTTTATTAGCTCCTCCTAAAATGACCTGTGCACCATAAAGTACACTAGACTAAAGCAGATAGAACGTAATCAGCAAAAGCAGCTGCCGTTTCTCCTGATGCATCGCCGGTCATATGTTTATTTGCCTGAGCAAGGTTTAAAGCGGCTAATAATTTATCTGCTTTTTCTGTATATCCGATATGCCGAAGCATCATTTCCGCAGCCTTTAATATGCTGGAAGGATTAGCGTATTCGGCAATACCATCAGCAACCATTCTCGGAGCACTTCCATGGATAGCTTCAAACATGGCATATTGCGCACCTACATTAGCACTGCCGGCGGTGCCTACGCCTCCTTGAATTTGTGCAGCCTCATCCGTAATGATATCTCCGTATAGGTTGGGTAAAATAAACACGTTGAAGTTGCTTCTGATTTGTTCATTAACAAGGTTTGCTGCCATGATGTCCACATACCAATCGTCCACATGGATATTGGGATAATCCTTAGCCACCTGGTAGCATAAATCTAAAAATTTGCCGTCAGTTTTCTTCATAATATTTGCTTTTGTAACAATAGACACGTTTTTATTTCCGTTTGCTTTGGCGTATTCAAAAGCAGCTTTGGCAATTCGTTTCGTACCCCCTGTAGTGGTTACCTTAAAATCCATAGAAATTTCTTCGTTGATTTCTATGCCTCTGCTTCCAAGGGCGTATTCTCCTTCGGTATTTTCTCTGTAGAAAATCCAGTCAATGTTTTTTTCGGGGATGCAAACAGGTCTTACGTTTGCAAATAAGTCCAATTCCCGTCTTAAGGTAACATTGGCGCTTTCAATGTTTGGAAGCTTATCTGCTTTGCTTGGGGTAGTAGTAGGTCCCTTTAATAAAACGTGGCATTCTTTGATGGCACTTAATACATCTTCTGGAACAGTGGCATTTTTTGCAATCCGGTTTTCCAGAGTTAATCCGTCAATAGCTCGTAATTCAATTTTACATGAAGAAATCTCATCTTTCAACAATTCATTTAAAACTCTTTTGGCTTCTTTAAGAATGATGGGACCGATACCATCTCCGTCAATAATGCCGATTACAATTTTATCAAGATTAGTGAAATCTGTAAATCCATGGGAATCTTTTATTCTTTCTACTCTTGCCAGCTGTTCTGCAATGATTTTTTCTAAGTGTTTTATATATTCCATGCTTAAGCTCCTTTGATTGAATTGATTTTTCCGCCGCATAAAATCATATTGATTTCTAGGTCAGAAAAGTTTGTCAAGGTTCTGTATTCTCTGCCGTTGTCCAGATTCTTTACAATAACTATAGGTTCTTTGATTTGCTGCTTGGCATTTTCGATAACCAGCTTCTGGCCGATTGTGAAATCGTCATAATCAGCCGGATTTTCGAAGATTAGGGGCATGATTCCACTGTTAATTAAATTGGAACGGTGAATTCTTGCAAAGGATTTGGCTAATACGAATTTTACACCGAGATAAAGAGGTGCAAGTGCCGCATGCTCTCTGCTGCTACCCTGTCCGTAATTTTCTCCGCCGATTATGGCACAACTGCCCGCCTCTTTACATCGAGAGGAAAATTGACTGTCAATTTTTTCGAAGCAGTAGTTTGCCAGGTGAGGGACGTTGGAACGGTATGGCAGCAATCTGGAGTCAGAGGGCATGATATCATCTGTGGTGATATTATTTCCTGCGTGAAGCGCTACTGTTGCATTAACAACGTCACCTAAAGCTGTATTTCTCGGGAAAGGCTTGATATTCGGTCCCATTTCTACTTCGGTATTTTGTTTATCGGTTCCTTTTGGATAAACAATAAAGTTATCGTTAAAGATAAAGTCAACGGAATGAATCTCAGGAAGCTCTCTGCCACAGGTCATACCGTCTGTCAACGCTCCGGTTACAGCAGAGATTGCAGCAGTTTCAGGGCTTACTAAATAGACATCTGCGTCTAAAGTGCCGCTTCTTCCTTTGAAGTTTCTATTAAAGGTTCTAAGAGAAACTGCACCTGATTTAGGGGATTGCCCCATACCGATGCAAGGTCCGCAGGCATTTTCAATAATTCTGGCGCCTGCATTAATCATGTCTGCCAATGCACCGTTTTCAGCAAGCTTGGACAGGATTTTACTGGAGCCGGGGGAAATAACCAGGCTGACATCCTTATGAACCTTATTGCCTTTTAAAATAGCGGCTACCTTCATTAAATCGGAATAAGAAGAGTTGGTGCAGCTTCCGATAGCCACCTGATCAATTTTTATATTGCCGATATTTTTTATGGAGTCTACATTATCCGGGCTGTGAGGCATTGCGGCCAAAGGAGTAAGTTCGGACAAGTTGACTGTCAGGGTTTCATCGTAAACAGCATCCGCATCTGCTGTCAATTCTGCATAATCCTCCGGTCTGCCTTGTTCAGTCAGATATTGAAGGGTGTTTTCATCGCTTGGAAATATGGAAGTAGTAGCACCCAGTTCAGCTCCCATATTGGTAATTGTGGCTCTGTCGGTAACGGACAAAGATTTTACTCCCTCGCCGGTATATTCCACAATTTTCCCTACACCGCCTTTTACCGTAAGCTTCTGAAGGACATATAAGATAACATCCTTAGCGGAAACCCAAGGTCTCAATTGACCGGTAAGCTGGACATTGATTACCTTTGGTACAGTAAGGCTGTAAGTCCCTTTAGCCATAGCCATGGCTACGTCCAATCCGCCGGCACCGATTGCAATCATACCTAAACCGCCGCCGGTTGGGGTGTGACTGTCTGAACCTAATAAGGTTTTACCCGGTTTTCCATAGTTCTCTAAATGAAGCTGATGACAAATTCCGTTGCCGGGTTTTGAGAAAAGTACACCGTGTCTTTGTGCAACACTTTTTATAAAAGCGTGATCATCCGCATTTTCAAAACCGGTTTGAAGGGTATTGTGATCGATGTACGCCACAGAAAGCTCGGTTTGAATTCTATCCACATTCATCGCTTCCAATTGCAGGTAAACCATTGTTCCGGTTGAATCCTGCGTCAGGGTTTGATCCATTTTTATTGTTATTTCATTTCCGGGGGAAAGGGTACCCTCCAGAAGATGCTTCTTTAAAATCTTATAAGCTAAAGTATTTCCCATTTAAGTCCTCCTATGTTAAAACTAAAACATTGTATTCGTGTATACAATTATACAATTTTGTAGAGAGTGTGTCAAGGGCGCTGTTTAATAAATTATAAAATAAACAGAGAAATAGAAAGAAAGATGTGGGAAAATGCTTAGGCACTGCAATTACTTGAATTTAACTTAATTTTCTAAAGATTTAGAATTAAAAAATAAAAAACTAGTTACATTGGCTAATTTCTGTAATATACATATAACGTAATAGTTTTATCATCATGTTTAGGAGGTGTTTCAATGTCACAATTCACTCAAGTCGAATGCAATGGTCTGTATGAATTGACGGACGCAGCTCGTGCGGAGCTGGTCAGTTCCAAATACTATAATGTGGATCTTGCTCCTACGTCGGTCTCTCAGAGAACCTGGACTACATATAACATAACAGCACTTTGGATTGGCATGGCCATTTGCATTCCTTCCCTTTCTTTAGCGTCAGCTCTCATTGGTATGGGAATTTCACCATGGCTGGCAGTATTAAATGTAGCTTTGGGAAATTTAATTGTGCTGATACCGATTCAACTCAATTCCCATGCAGGTACCAAATATGGTATTCCATTTCCTGTTTTTTCCAGACTTACTTTTGGGGGAATCGGTGCACATATTCCCGCATTGCTGCGAGCTTTTGTTGCCTGTGGCTGGACTGCGGTTCAAGCTTGGGTAGGAGGCGGTGCCGTAGCTGCTATCCTTGGCTGCTTTATAGCGTCCTTTAAAGATCAGAGCTGGGTAATTAACATCTTTGGAAACCCATGTCATGTAGGACAGTTAATTGGATTTTTGATATTTATGATTTTTATCGGATGGGTAGCTTACAAAGGCTCCGAAGGGATAAAGATTGTTCAGAATATCGGCGGACCTTTATTGATTATCGTTATGCTTGGCTTGTTTATTTGGTCTGTTATAACGGCAAATCAGGCAGGTTTCAGCTTTGGCGAGGTCATGTCACAGGGAAATGATCCTGCATTAATAGAAGAATTTGGAGGCTTCTGGTACGTTTATTTAGCAGGATTAACCGGAAATATCGCATTTTGGGCAACTATTGCTCTGAATATTCCTGATTTCTCAAGATATGCCAAATCCCAGAAGGATCAATTCCGGGGGCAGCTTTACGGCATGCCTGTGCCGATGTTCCTCTGTGCGTATATCGGAGCATTTTTTGCTATGGCTACAAAGCTTTCCATGGGAACAGCCATGTTTGATCCGACAAATGTGTTTTATTATGTGGAAAATAAATTCGTGGTAATTATTTGTGCTGTGGGAGTTGCGGCGGCAACAATCACCACCTGTGTTGCTGCCAATGTTGTGGCACCGGCCAATGGGTTCTCGAATTTGGCTCCTACGAAAATAACTTATCGAATGGGAGTGATAGCGACTTGTATTATCGCTGTTTTGGCACAGCCTTGGTGGATTTATGGATCCGGTGCAGCGTATGTATTTACCTGGCTGAACAATTACGGAACCATTCTTGCACCTGTAGCTGCTATTTTTATTGCAGATTACTATTTTATAAAACAGAAAAGAATTGATGTAGCAGGTCTGTATATGGGGGAAAACGGAAGATACTGGTATAAAGGAGGCTGGAATGTAGCGGCAATTATAGCCTGGATAGCTGCTTTTATCATTCCCCTTCTCGGCAATACGGTTTTACTTTATAATCCGAAGTCCGGAGTCGATCCAAGCTTTGTTCAATGGCTGGCAGCGAACGGATATATAGTATCCTTCATCATTGGCTTTGTTGTATATGTTGCTCTTATGAAGAACGATAGAAACTCAATCGTAACAGAGGAAGAGCATGAAGCTATGACTGAAAAGTTGGCATAGCAATAAAAGAACAAATAACAAGGGGGTTGAAAAATGGATTTACTAATTAGAGGGGGCTTGCTGGTAACGGCTGAGGCATCATATAGGGCAGATATTGCGGTGACTGACGGAAAGATTTCAGAAATCGGAACTAATTTAAGGCCTGCTCAGAAAACGCAGGTAGTCGATGCAAAGGGAAAGCTGGTATTGCCGGGAGCAATTGACGGTCATACACATTTAGCGATGCCATTCGGAGGAACGGTTTCTACAGATGATTATTATTTCGGAACGAAATCAGCAGCCTGCGGAGGAACTACAACCGTATTTGATTTCATTATTCAGCAGAAAGGGGAATTGATGCAGGATGCCATCGAGAGGAGAAATAGTCTGGCTGCACCAGATGCGGCAGTAGATTATTCGTTTCATATCGGTGTCACAGATGTATCCACAGAAGAGCTGCTGGATTCCATGGAGGCTGCAGTGAAAGAGGGAATACCATCTTTTAAAGTCTTTATGGTCTATGATTTTGGTGTGGATGACGGAGCTTTTTATAAGGTACTGCAAAAATCCGCTCAAATTGGAGCGCTGGTAGGCGTTCATGCAGAAAACAGAGATGTCAATAATGTTCTTATTAAACAATATTTAAGAGAAGGAAAGACAGACGCCTGGTGGCATTATATGTCAAAAAATGAAGACGTGGAAGGGGAAGCAGACTTCAGAGCTATCAATTTAGCTAAAATGGCAGGAACCTCTCTTTACATTGTTCATCTGGCCAACAAGCAAGGAATGGAGGCGGTTACTCAGGCAAGAGATGAAGGATATCCGATTTTTGCAGAAACCTGTCCACAGTATTTGCATTTTACCAGAGAGGTTTATAAAAGAGAAAGAGCAAGAGATTTCGTATGTTCACCGCCGATGAAAGGAAAAGCTTCACAGCAGGCTCTCTGGGAAGGTATAAAACGAGGAGATATTGCCACTGTGGCTACGGATCATTGCCCGTTCACTCAGGCTGAAAAAGACTGGGGAATTGTTACGAAGGATGGTAAACCAGGTGACTTTACTACCATTCCAAATGGATGTGCAGGCATTGAGAATATGTATCCTTATATGCTGTCAGAGGCTAATAAAGGCAGAATCACTTTCAATAAAGCGGTGGAGCTTTGTGCAGCCAATCCTGCAAAGCTGTTTGGACTCGACGATCAAAAGGGCAGCTTGCAGGTGGGCTTAGATGCAGATATAGTCATTTATGACAAGAAGAAAGAATTCGTTATCACGAATGAAGCCATGCACGGGCAGACGGATCACACCATATGGGAAGGAGTAAAGCTGAAGGGCTACCCGGTTGCAACCTACAGCAGAGGCACGCTTGTCTTTAAAGATGGTGAATTTATAGGTAAAAAGGGACAGGGAAAGCTGATAAAATGTAAACCGATAAAGCTTAGCAGCCCTCAGTTATGAGTTAAAGGTTTTACAAAATGCGGAGATTGCGCAATCTTCGCATTTTGGTTTTTTGGCATCACAACAATATCGGCCGTGAAAAATCAGGCTGTGATGAGTTCGAGACCATCTTTCCTCCGGTATGACTTTCATCAACGCCAGTTCTGTCTTTAAGACATCTTTCTCATGAACTAAACCAATGCGGTTGGATACCCGGAATACATGAGTATCCACAGCAATGCGCTGCTGGCCGAAGCCCACGGATAAAACCACGTTTGCGGTTTTACGTCCCACACCGGGCAGGGCGATCAATTTGTCGTAATCTTCCGGGACCTGTCCTTCATATTGGGATTCTAGGGTTTTACTTAAAGCTAAGATATTTTTTGATTTTGTTTTATACATCCCGATTCTTTTGATAATGTCCTGAAGATCTTCTTCCCTTGCCAGAGACAGGGCACCGGCATCCGGATATCTTGTAAAAAGCTCAGGAGTTACTGCATTCACGCTTTTATCTGTGGTTTGTGCGGATAGCACTACTGAAATTAAGAGCTGGAATATAGAACCAAAATCTAATGCGCAATCTGCATCCGGATACATTTCTTCCAATTTATCTAAAAGTTCATTTATTTTTTTTTTGGTTAATTTCATAATTTTTTACCTCCAACTGAATTATTATATACTATTTACCCGGTTAAATAAATATTGTAACAGTAAATTTCCGACCCATTGGTCGAGAGTTTATTGACATAGGAATATTTTTGAATTATTATTAAAAAAGCTGACCG
>DKLE01000057.1 GCA_002455605.1 Firmicutes bacterium UBA6648 | reverse complement strand
CTATAACCTCCTAATATAATTCTATATTTTGAAGCACTTAAAAGGCACCCATGGGTGCCTCTTTTCTTTGCATATTCTGTTTTTATAAGTAATATTCTTACCTTCTATATTGATTGCGATTGGAACGGGAGGATCTGCGTTGATTATTATCATTACAGTCGAATCCACTATTGCAAACATCGTCACAGCAATCGTCATCACAGCAGTTGTCATTGCAACCGCAGTTTCGGTTACGTCTGCCGCAAGGATCGCAGCTGCAATCATCTTCTTCATCGCTGACATCTGAACAATTAGCAATGGTATCACTTTCCTTAATCTGATTAGGGAAAAGGGAAGGGAAGGTAGAGCAAACAGTGTTTACCTGAGGGCTTATTTGTGCAAAACCAGTTGAAAGAACACAAAGCTGAACCGGAACGATTATTTTCTTTTCACAGGTTATACAAATAGCTATGATGAGGTTTGCAGAAACTTCACCGTTTTGACTGATTGTTAAATCTCTGCCATAATTGTTGGTTGCTAATCTTGTTTCGCATGCTGTGTTGCAGAATTCAGTAAATCGAGGTAAAAAAGCTGTGTCAAAAACTGATGGCATGCAGATTTCGAAGAAGTTTGTAAGTATTAATGGCTGGGAGTTGGAAGCGATATTGACATCTGCGCAAACCGTGAATACCACTTCGTTATTGCAGCTATCGGCTAATAGTAAGTCAATATATACTTGAACGTTTCCACTTACTTCTATGGATTGAGTTCCGAAGATTGGTGTTCCCATGCATTTATCATCGCATTCGCTTGTATCCGTATATAAAATTTTTTCTGAGAAAGTTCCGTCAGGTCCTACTACCTCTATAGTTTCGCCCTGACCATTGCGTAAAAATGTAGCGCCGGAAATAGTTGTATTTACATCGAGCTGTAAATTCTCTGGATCGTCTATGTTACTTGGGTTAAAGAACCTCTTACAACGTATGTCTAAAACTCTTCTTACTCTATGACCTCTTGGTATATTCGGTGTGAAGTGCTGATTTTGAACTGTTTTCATTCCTTGAAGATTAAATAACACGGCATCATATACTTTTTGGACGTACAATGGTTCAGTTACTACATCTTCAATATTACCGCTAAACTCACAGAGAGTGTTTGCGTTGCAGCAATTCTGATAGAGGTCCGGCGATACTTTGTTGCCGAAACAACTCATATATTTCCCTCCTTCATGTGGCATGATAGTCTTTATGAGTTAGTATATGAAAATTAGAAATAGTGTGTTACTGTAATTTGCATTTTAGAGTTTTTTCATATATAATTATGGATTATGTATTAGGAGAGAATGTATGGCAGTTGGGATAAGAAAGACGACCTTTGATGAATTTTTTGATAACAGAAACGCTTTAATTTATAAATATCAAAAAGGGGATCTATCAAAAAAAGAATTTATTGAAGAACATTATTATTTTATAACACGATTGAATTTAAAGCCTTTTCAACGGATAGACTCTTTTGAAAAGGGAGTGTATAATTACCAGTACTTTAACGCCGTAGCGAAATATAACACGCTAAGGCTTAGAGATAAAAAATTAATAGAGAAACATCCGGATTTAATTCGGGAAATAGAAAATAAAGTAAAGTACAATTATCATAAAAAGGATGAATCCATTATAAAACTTTTAAGATATTTAGATTTTGAGAATATAGAAGCCTATTATATTAAATCCAAATCCGAATACTTAAACAACAAATTAATTGAAATTGTTCTTTTGGATTATGATAATACTATTTTTCACACTATCAATACCGGCATAGTTGATGAACTGGAACGGGAAGGAGTCTTTGAGGATGTGCGAAAACGTTCTAAAATAGACAACTATGTAAATAAAAAATACTAAAAACTACGGAGATTTATATATGCTATTTTCATCACTGATTTTTATAAGCTGTTTTCTGCCTATAGTACTTTTGTTATATTACACAGTATTCAGATTCAGCCGCAAGTTGCAAAATATTTTTTTACTGGTAGTAAGTTTAGGCTTTTATGCCTGGGGAGAACCCAAATTTGTATTTATACTGATCACTTCTGTTTTAGTAAATTGGATATTCGGTCTTATCATATCTAAAGTCAGAGAAGATAAGCCGAAATCAACGATCACTATTGCTATAATGCTTATTTTCAACATAAGCATTATTTTCGTGTTCAAATATCTTATGTTTACAATGGAAAATATACAGAACATTACTGGTCTTAAATTTAATATTCCTGAAATTATATTGCCCATAGGTATTTCCTTTTTTACCTTCCAGGCAATTTCTTATGTAATTGATGTTTACAGAGAAAGAGGACAAGCACAGAAAAATCCTCTCAATGTGGGACTATATATTGCATTTTTTCCTCAGTTGGTAGCTGGACCTATTGTAAGATATGAAACAGTTGCCGATCAGATACAAAATAGAAAAGAAAATTTCGATGATATATCTGCAGGAATCTGCAGATTCCTTATCGGTTTTTCGAAAAAGGTTCTTTTAGCCAACAATTTGGCATTAGTAGCAGATAAAGCCTTTAAGCTTCTTGGGACAGATGATCTCTCTTTGGCTATGGCTTGGCTGGGTGCCTTATGTTATACATTACAAATTTACTACGACTTTTCCGGATATTCGGATATGGCTATCGGCCTTGGAAAAATGTTTGGATTTCATTTTGATGAAAACTTCAATTATCCGTATATCTCCAAATCTGCTACAGAGTTCTGGCGAAGGTGGCATATTTCACTGGGAACCTGGTTTAGAGATTATGTTTATATTCCTTTGGGAGGAAACAGAGTAAACAGCAATAAAAGACTATTTTTTAACCTGTTTGTGGTGTGGGCTTTAACAGGACTGTGGCATGGAGCCAATTGGACGTTCATTTGCTGGGGATTGCTTTATTTCGTAGCTTTATCAATAGAAAAGGCCGTAGGATTGGACAAAATGCAATCTCATGCTATGCTGCGTCACCTATATACAATGCTGTTAGTGATGTTTGGCTGGGTGATCTTCAGAGCAGAGACTATTTCTGATGCCCTTCTTTATTTAAAGACTATGTTTATACCAGGCAGCAGTGGATTGATCGACGCAGAAGCCCTTGTATGCACCAAAGAATACATAGTATTTTTATTTTGTGGTGTCTTGTTCGCCAGACCGTTTGCCAAAAAGCTGGCTAAGACTAAATTGGCCAAAACCAGAATGGCTCAGATTTTATATGTTATCGTTTTAACAGGATTGTTTTTAGCTTCTATTTCCTATTTGGTAAAAGGTGCTTATAATCCTTTCATATACTTTAATTTTTAAGGAGGGAAAGCTGTGAAAATAAAAAAAGAATATATTACGGCGGTTCTTTTCTTTGTGGTAATATATGGAATGCTGCTGGGACTGCTGACTTATAAAGATAATGATCCGATTAATGATTTTTTCACTGAATACAGAACAGAAGTATTACCGGGAACTCCTGTCTTGGAGCGAGTAACAGAAGCTATTGACATAGCAGAGGACATCATATATGAGCAAACCTATCTTAAGGAAGAATACAATACTCTCTATGGTTTGATACAAAGAATAGTGGGAAAACATATTGTAGCGGATGCAGGCTACGGAGAAATATATAAGACAAAATACAATCAAATTATCTTCAAAGTGGGTAAGAAAAATTTTCGGGTGATGCGTTCTTTAGATGCCATTGAAGAATTAAAGTCTAAATTGGACGAAGCCGGCATACCATTTTTATATGTACAGGCGCCATTCAAGCTTACCGATAACGAACAACAATTGCCTTTGAATAAAAAAGACTATGCAGATTATAATATAGATTTATTTTTAAAAGGTTTAGATGAAAGAGGAATCGATTATCTCGATTTAAGACCGCTGCTGCGGGATGGTGAGAAGACTCAGAGCCAATTGTTTTTCCATACAGATCACCACTGGCGGATTGAGACAGCCTTTGAAGCAACCGGTCATATTATGGACGAACTGAATAAGGACTATGGGTTCACAATTGACAGTAAATATAAGGATTTGAATAATTATAACGTAAAGACACTGAAAAATTGTTATCTGGGGTCTATGGGGAGACGTACGGGAAGACTCTATTCTGGTTTGGATGATTTTACTTTAATTACGCCGAACTTTAAAACAAGCTACACTTTGTATGAGCATGATTATGGAGCAGAAAAAATATATAAAGGATCTTTTAACCAGGCTATCTTGGACAAAAAATATCTGGCAGAGGATGCACCGGTTGACCTTAATAGATATGCTGTATACCATGGAGACAATGAGGAATTGATTTTTAATAATAACTTAGTAAATAATGGAAAGGTCATCATGATTAAGGATTCTTTTGGAATCCCTGTATATTCATTCCTTTCATTAGGGATTCATGAGTTAAGAGCCATAGATTTGCGGCTTTTCGATGATTCTGTTGCAAAATATGCCAAAGAAAATAAACCCGATGTGGTTATCCTTATGTACAATGGAGATACCTTTAATGAGGAAATGTTTGACTTTTCGTAATGTAACCGTAACTTGAAGTTTTGAATGGGCATGTTAAAATAAAAATGTCGGACTTAGATGGAAAAACAAGTTTTATGACACAATCGTTAGCATAAGGGGGAAAAAATGAGAAAAAGTACGAAATTTTTAGCTGTAACTTTGGCCATTTCAGTAATATTTGCAAGTTTTTCGGGTTTTACATATTACGATGGCTTTGGGAACGTCTATCTGGATTCGGAAAAGAAAATCTTTGATGGCGTCACCTACAATGAACAAATTGGAATTAACAGCGCAAACGGATTGGAACACGCTTTTTTTGTCAAAGCGGATACGGTTTCGGGCAATGTTAAACCACTGGTTTTTAATGGCCAAGTAAGAAGTGTAGCCACAGTTGGGGCCATGGCTAAATATACGGAGGAACAGGGTTATAAAGTTCTGGCCGCAATCAATGGGGATCTTTATGATACTGCTACGGGAACGCCAAAGGGCCTTGTAATACATAGCGGAAATATTGTCACCTCCGGTTATGCTTCTGACAGAGTTATTGCATTTGACAGCCAGGGAAAAGCTTCAATGCAGTATGTCAATTTAAGCTATGGATTAAAAGGAACCCTAGCTTATGATGATACCTCGTCAGGAGAAGCAAAAAGAGTGGAAGCCCCGTTTTCGGCAGCAATAAACTACTATAATGTTCCCCATGGCGCTGCTAAGGGTTTACACTTGTTTAACAGACATTATGCTACAAGTACAAAGACAGCAGGAAGCTGTATTGAAGTTGTGGTGGACTGCGGCAGTCAGGATAACATACAGCTTCAGATAGGGAAGACCATTAAGGGAACCGTAAAATCAGTCAATGTGGATGCACGGGATACCCCTATCGGAGAAAATGAAGTGGTTTTGTCAACCGTTTCCGGTTCTGCAACGGCTTCACAGCTATATTCTATGGTGGTAGGAAGTCAGGTGGAAATTAGTGTAAATGACAATGCCAATACTGGTCTTGCCAATGCCACAGAAGCCATAGGAATTTATTACTCCTTAGTGGAGAACGGAAATGTTGTAACTTCAGGTACCAATTTAAATCCAAGAACAGCAGTGGGTATAAAGAGCGATGGAACGGTTATTTTATATGCTGTGGACGGAAGACAAACCAATTCAAAGGGATTAAATTTAATGGAACTGGCTAACCATATGAAAGCCCTAGGTTGTGTATATGCCTTTAATATGGATGGCGGCGGTTCAACCGCTTTATATTCCAGACTGCCAGGCCTGGAATCCACTGCAGCATTAAAGAATTCTCCCTCTGGCGGAACGGAGAGAAAAGTGGCAAACGCTCTGCTGTTTGTGTACCAATCCGGAAGCGGCAGCAATTCCGCAGAGAACTTAAATCTTTATCCTTCCCTCACTTTAGCCATGCCGGGAGCCAGCGTTCAGATTAACAGCTACGCTTCCAATAATCTTTTTGAAAAGGTATCATTACCAGGTACGGTAAGCTATGAAGTGGAAGGCGGAAATGGGAACATTGCAAGCAATGGCTTATATACGGCCGGAGATGTGGAAGGTAAAGTAAATATCATAGGAACCAGCGGAACCATATCAGGAACCACACAGGTAGAAGTGGTAAAAAGTAATTTGACTATTACACCTTCTGTGACCAAGCTATACTTGAATGCAGGGCAAAGCTCCGATATTAATATGTCTGTTAAGAGCGGGCCTATCAATGTAGTTTCAAACGATAAAATTTTCACTTGGACTTGTGACGAGAACATAGGAACCATTGATGAAAACGGATTGTTTAAAGCAGGAAGCAAAAATGCTGAAACAGGAAATATATATGCTACATATAACGATTATAAGATAACCATACCGGTTCAGGTAGGACAATTGTCTGTTGATTTCAAGGATACAGTAAATCACTGGGCAAAGACTTATATCGGCTCCCTTGCGGCACGAGGCATTGCAAATGGCATGGGTGATAATTTGTATTTACCGGATGCACAATTAACGAGAGCACAGTTCCTTGCATTATTGGCAAAGACTTTAAATAATGTAGATATCAGCAAAGCAAATCCTGCAGGATTTACTGATGTACCTTCTGGTGAATGGTACTACGGCTATGTAAATTGGGGTTATGAAAATGGTATTGTAAGCGGAATGAGCGCTACAACCTTTGAACCAAATGCCAATATTACCAGAGAGCAGATGAGTATTATGTTATGCAAGTTTGCTGCCAGCCAGGGAATTGAACTTCCTCAGAATTCTTCCGGCATAAACTTTACGGATCAAGCGGCAATCAGCTCTTGGGCAGCCAGCTATGTCAATACGGTAGTTGGTGCAGGCATTATAAACGGTCAGCCGGAAGGTGATTTCCAGCCTCAGGGATTGGCTACCAGAGCACAGGCTGCAAAAGTTGTTTACGTATACCTTAATGTAAGAGACGGAATTAGTAAAAAGTAGTATGAGGCAATAAGAATAAATAAAAGTATAAAACAAACACCCCCACGCATAGGTTTAGTGGGGGTGTTTTTTTATGAAGAAGAAAAATTGGGCAGTTATGGGAATTGCTTTGTTTGCTGTTGGCGTGGCAGTGTTTCAAGGCTTTACACATTTAGATAAAATTTTAGCGGATCAAGTAGCACAAACATGGAATCATATCTATGAAAAGCAGGAAGAAGAGCAGAAAGACATCACGGAAACAGCTGCTGATGTCTCCGAGGTTGAAAGCCGGATTATCAGAAATGGCGCTGCAGGAAATAATGTCTGCACTTTTGCATGCAATGTGGACTGGGGTGAAGATGTTATTCCAGATATGTTAAAGGTGTTTAAAGAAAAAAATGTTAATGTTACTTTTTTTGTGACAGGCAGGTGGGCGGAAAACAATAAAGAACTGTTAAAACAAATGTATGAGGAAGGGCATGAAATTCAGAGTCATGGATATAGCCATGCCTTATGCAGTGATATATCTTCCGAAAAAGTGGAAGAAGAAATTACAAAGACAGAAGCAGCCATTATCGATGCCCTTTGTATAAAACCCAACTACTTTGCTCCGGCGGCCGGCGATTATGACGCCAGGACGGTTGAAATAGCAGAAAGGCTGGGGTACAAAGTGGTGCTTTGGACTTCGGATACCATAGACTGGAGAGAAGGCTCAACGGCTTCAGTTATAGTGCAGCGAATCATGTCCAAACCGTTGGATGGTTCTATTATATTAATGCATCCAAAACCAGAGACCTTAAAAGCTTTACCCGACTTGATCGATCAAATCAGTGGGCAAGGATACAGAATTGTCCCACTTTACAGAATGCCTGTATAAATGTATAATAAATAGGTATGACTATTAATAAATTTAAATAGAGAAAGAAAAGCGGTGAGGGTATGATTGAAACAAGAAAATTAGGCTGTGGTATACGTATTGTTATGGAAAAAATCCCTTATGTTCAATCAGTTGCACTGGGTATTTGGGTAAAAGCCGGCGCTGTTGATGAAACAAAGAACATTTCCGGCATTTCTCATTTTATTGAGCACATGATGTTTAAAGGTACTGAAGAAAGAAGCGCAAAGAAGATAGCAGAAGATGTAGATCGCATAGGTGGACAAATAAATGCTTTTACAGGAAGAGAAGCAACCTGTTATTATATGAAAACCTTAGGAACAAATGCTAAACAGGCAGCTGAAATTCTTTTGGATATGTTGTTAAATTCTAAATTCGA
>DKLE01000087.1 GCA_002455605.1 Firmicutes bacterium UBA6648 | reverse complement strand
GGTGATACCTCTTTCTCTTTCTTCTGGCGCCTTGTCGATCATGTCAAAGTCAACCTTCTGACCTAAACCATATCTCTGGTTTAAAGTCTTTGTGATTGCAGCTGTAAGAGTTGTCTTACCGTGGTCTACGTGACCGATTGTTCCGATATTTACGTGTGGCTTTGTTCTTTCAAATTTCTGCTTTGCCATTTTAATAATCTCCTTTTATACAAATCTAAACTTATTTGTTAATTTTCTCAATTAAGCTATCAGGCAATTTTTCGAAGTGGTCCATCTGCATTACATATACACCACGGCCCTGAGTCTTTGAACGAAGGTCAGTCGCATAGCCGAACATTTCCGACAGAGGAACAAAGCCTCTAACTGCAACTGCACCGGAATTCATATCTGAGCCTTCGATTCTGCCTCTTCTTGAGCTGATATCACCGATTACATCTCCCATATATTCTTCTGGAACTGTAACTTCAACCTTAAAGATTGGTTCAAGCAATACTGGCTTAGCTTTTTTGCAAGCTTCTCTGAATGCCATGGAAGCAGCAATCTTAAAGGCCATTTCAGAGGAGTCAACTTCGTGATAAGAACCATCATAAAGTTCAACACCAACGTCAACAACGTTATAGCCTGCAAGCGGTCCTGTATGCATCGCTTCTCTGATACCTTCTTCAATCTTAGGGATGTATTCCTTAGGAATAGCACCTCCGACAATTGCGTTTTTAAATTCAAAACCTTCACCCGGTTCTCTTGGGTAAAGCTTAATTTTAACATGACCATACTGACCACGACCACCGGACTGCTTAGCATACTTATGATCCACATCAGCAAGCTGTGTAATTGTTTCTTTATAGGAAACCTGAGGCTTACCTACATTAGCTTCTACCTTAAATTCTCTTAAAAGTCTGTCTACGATAATTTCAAGATGAAGTTCACCCATACCGGCGATGATTGTCTGTCCGGTCTCAGTATTTGTATAAGTCTTGAAAGTAGGATCTTCTTCAGCAAGCTTTGCTAAAGCAATACCCATTTTTTCCTGTCCTGCTTTTGTTTTAGGCTCAATGGCAATTTCAATAACCGGATCTGGGAATTCCATGGATTCTAAGATAATTTCATGCTTTTCATCACAAATAGTATCCCCTGTAGTAGTATCCTTAAATCCTACTGCAGCAGCGATATCACCGGAGTAAACCTCAGTGATTTCTTCTCTTTTGTTTGCGTGCATCTGAAGGATTCTTCCGATTCTTTCTTTCTTTCCCTTGGTTGAATTGTATACATATGAACCTGATGTGACTGTACCGGAGTACACTCTGAAGAAGGCAAGCTTACCAACAAACGGGTCAGCCATAATCTTAAATGCTAACGCGGAGAATGGTGCGTTATCATCTGAAGGTCTTTCATCTTCTTCCTCTGTACCAGGGATAATACCCTTAATAGGTGGTATATCAACAGGAGATGGCATATAGTCAACAACTGCATCCAACATTATCTGAACACCCTTGTTTCTGTATGCGGAACCACAAGTTACAGGAACCATTTCTCCGGCAATTGTAGCCTTTCTGATAGTATCCTTAATCTCCTTCTTGGTTAGTTCTTCACCTTCTAAGAATTTCATAGTAAGTTCTTCATCACATTCAGCAACAGCTTCGATCATTTTTTCTCTCCACTCAGTTGCGATCTCCATCATATCTGCCGGAACGTCTGTAATATCAAATTCCTTACCTAAATCATCCTTATATATCTCTGCTTTCATTTCTACTAAGTCGATAATTCCAACGAAACTATCTTCAACACCGATAGGTAACTGAATAGGAACTGCGTTCGCTTTCAATCTATCTTTAACCATTCCAACAACTCTGAAGAAGTTTGCGCCTAAAATGTCCATCTTGTTTACGAAGATCATTCTAGGCACTCCATACTTGTCAGCTTGTCTCCAAACTGTTTCAGACTGCGGTTCAACTCCACCCTTAGCACAAAGTACTGTTACAGCTCCGTCAAGAACTCTTAAGGATCTCTCTACTTCAACTGTAAAGTCTACGTGTCCCGGTGTGTCAATTATGTTAATTCTATGACCTTTCCATTGTGCTGTAGTAGCAGCAGAGGTTATTGTGATACCACGTTCCTGTTCCTGTTCCATCCAGTCCATTGTTGCTGCACCTTCATGAGTTTCCCCAATCTTGTGAGTTTTTCCTGTATAGAACAAAATTCTTTCTGTTGTAGTGGTTTTGCCGGCGTCAATATGCGCCATAATACCAATATTTCTTGTCTTTTCTAACGAAAAAGCTCTAGGCATTTAATAACCCTCCCTTCTGCTATTTTTATCAAATATTTTTCTAAAATTATATAATTAAGGAATTACCATCTGTAATGTGCGAAAGCCTTATTAGCTTCTGCCATCTTATGAGTATCTTCCTTCTTCTTTACTGATCCGCCAGTATTGTTAGCAGCATCCATCAGTTCCTTAGCAAGTCTTTCATACATAGTCTTTTCGCCTCTTGCTCTAGTGTACTTTGTAAGCCATCTTAAACCAAGAGTCTGACGTCTTTCAGTTCTTACTTCAACTGGAACCTGATAGTTTGCACCACCAACTCTTCTAGCTCTAACTTCTACAACCGGCATGATATTATTCATTGCCTTCTCAAATACTTCGATCGGTTCCTCGCCAGTCTGCTTTTTAATCATATCAAATGCATCATAAACGATTGATTGAGCTACGCCCTTCTTACCGTCTAACATGATACTATTGATAAGCTTTGCAACCACTGGGTTTCCGTAAACCGGATCTGGAAGTACTTCTCTCTTCGGTGTGTTACCTTTTCTTGGCACTTCTCTTCCCTCCTGTTAATCTTCGCTTTTTACATTAACAATTTCGCAAAA
The DNA here is from genome assembly GCA_002455605.1 of Firmicutes bacterium UBA6648. Taxonomy (GTDB): domain Bacteria; phylum Bacillota; class Clostridia; order Peptostreptococcales; family Anaerovoracaceae; genus Aminipila. The sequence continues at coordinate 6,987 of DKLE01000087.1, read as the reverse complement.
AGTTACTCTGCCGCCATCCAAAAGCACAGATGGGGCAGTTCGTCATTGTCGGTACTCGACATTACTTGAAGCCCTACCCAATTTATATAAATTGTGATACTGCCAGAATGCCGCGGCGCACTTGATATATGTTTAAAAATAATTACATACTATTAACATCTATATCATGGCCTTTTTCAATCCGATAACTACTTCTTTGCTGCTTTAGGTCTCTTAGCTCCGTATTTTGAACGAGCCTGTAACCGGTTGTTTACTCCGGCTGTATCAAGAGTTCCTCTAACGATATGATATCTTACACCAGGAAGGTCTTTTACTCTTCCGCCTCTGATAAGCACAACACTGTGTTCCTGTAGGTTATGACCGATTCCAGGAATGTAAGCTGTTACTTCGATACCATTTGTTAAACGCACTCTGGCAACCTTTCTAAGCGCTGAGTTAGGCTTCTTAGGTGTTACAGTTTTAACTGAAGTGCAAACGCCTCTCTTCTGCGGAGCAGCAATATCAGTATGAACTCTTTTAATAGAGTTTAATCCTTTTAATAATGCTGGTGAGTTTGACTTTTTAACTGCGGATTTTCTACCTTCACGTACTAATTGGTTAATAGTAGGCATTATTTTCTCCTTTCTTTAAACACTTTAAACTTGTGCACCTAGGTATTATTTCCCAAATGCACAAGTTTATTCATAATTATATATTCTCAAGCCCAAAATCTTACAAAAAACATCATAAAATTAGGCTCAGAACCGATAAATATTCTATCACACTCGCAGATTTCATGTCAAGATAATTATTGTAAATCTTCAACCTCTACAATATCTGCTCCTGCAAAATCAGTATCAACTACGGATTCCATATCCGCCAGCTCTTCAAAATCTTCTTCTTCTTCGTCATCTTCATTGATTGAGAAGGATTCCATCAGCTCAGTATTCACACCGTAGTCTAACTTGATACCTTTATATCTCTTCATTCCTGTACCGGCAGGAATTAACTTACCGATAATAACGTTTTCTTTAAGTCCCAGAAGTCCATCCTTCTTACCCTTAATCGCTGCATCCGTAAGAACTCTTGTAGTTTCCTGGAAGGATGCCGCTGATAGGAATGAATTCGTAGCAAGGGATGCTTTTGTAATACCCAGAAGTACTCGCTTGCCCACTGCCGGCTCACCGCCATTTTCAACTGCAATCGCATTTGCTTCTTCAATTTCAAATATGCTGTAAAGTCCGCCCGGAAGCAAGGTTGTATCTCCTGCCTCCTCAATCTTGCATTTGGAAAGCATTTGACTGACGATTACTTCTACGTGTTTATCATTGATATCTACACCCTGCTGTTTATATACACGCTGAACTTCTTTCAGCAGATACTGATATACACCCTCAACACCGTTTAACCTCAAAATGTCATGAGGATTCAAAGGACCCTTTGTAATGGAATCACCGGCTAAAATGTAATCGCCTTCTTTGACATTCAGCCTTGCTCCATAAGGAACGATATAACCTCTTTCTTCCTCGCCTCTGACTTTTACCTCAGTCTTGTTGTCTTTTCTCGTTTCAATGGAAATAACAGTACCGTCCGCCTCACATATTTCAGCAAGACCCTTTGGCTTTCTCGCTTCAAAAAGCTCTTCAACTCTTGGAAGACCCTGTGTAATATCGCTGCCCGCTACACCGCCCGTATGGAAGGTTCTCATTGTAAGCTGTGTACCCGGTTCTCCGATGGACTGAGCTGCGGTGATACCAACAGCTTCACCAATATTTACAGGTTCGCCGGTGGCCAGGTTTCTGCCATAGCACTTAGCACAAATACCGAAAGTACTGTGACAAGTCATAACGGATCGAATGGCAACTGCCTCTATACCACAATTTTCAATATGTTCAGCTGCTGCCTCAGAAATCTCTTCATTCTGTTCAACAATTAATTCTCCGGTATTCGGATCATATATATCGGTCAGTGAAGTTCTTCCTACAATACGAAGCTTCAGTGCTTCTATCACTTCTTTACCATCCGTAAAAGCTCTTACTTCAATACCTTCATCCGTACCGCAGTCAACTTCTCTGACGATGACATTATGAGATACATCAACTAATCTTCTTGTCAAGTATCCGGAGTCGGCTGTTCGGAGAGCCGTATCGGCCAGACCTTTTCTGGCACCGTTGGTGGAAATGAAGTACTCCAATACAGATAAGCCTTCACGGAAATTCGCTTTAATTGGAATTTCAATGGTTTTACCTGATGCATTAGCCATCAGTCCACGCATACCGCCTACCTGTTTAATCTGATTCTTACTACCTCTCGCACCGGAGTGAGCCATGATAAACAAGTTATTCAAGGAATCCAGAGAGCTCATCAACGCATCTGCAATATCATCTGTTGTCTTATTCCAAATGCTTATAACCTTCTCATATCTTTCCTGATTCGATACAAGACCTGCTCTGTAAGCCTTTTCATATTTTTCAACCTTTTCTTCTGCTCTAGCAAGAATTTCCGGCTTTTCCTTCGGAATTTCCATATCAGAGATACTGATAGTAACAGCACCCTTCGTTGAATAATGGAATCCCATGTCCTTAATGCCATCCAGCATGATAGCAGTGCCTGTGTTACCGTGTACTCTATAGCATTTATCAATAATCAGGCCCAGTTTTTTCTTATCGCACAGAAAATCGATTTCCAGAGAATATTTATCGATTTTTCTATCGACAAATCCCAAATTCTGAGGGATATTTGAGTTGAAAATAAATCTTCCCACAGTGGATTCTACAAGTTTTCCTCTTGAATCATTTTCATCACAGTATTTTCTTACCTTAACCCGGGCATGAATACCTACGACACCATTCTGATAAGCCATCATCATTTCATCCAGATCCGTAAAGACTTTTCCGTCTCCCTTTTCTGCATCAGTATTTCTGCCCTTAACCCCAGGATGAGTCAGATAGTAACTACCTAGGATCATATCCTGGGTAGGAGTGGTAATCGGAGAACCATCCTTCGGTGCCAGAATATTGTTAACAGACAGCATTAAAAATCTTGCTTCTGCCTGAGCTTCAACGGAAAGAGGAACGTGAACCGCCATCTGGTCACCATCAAAGTCCGCATTAAACGCCGTACATACCAGCGGGTGAAGCTTGATAGCCTTGCCTTCTACCAATACGGGCTCGAATGCCTGAATACCCAGTCTATGAAGAGTAGGAGCACGGTTCAGCATTACCGGATGCTCCTTAATAACGCTTTCTAAAACATCCCAAACCTCAGGTTTGATTTTTTCAACCATTCTCTTAGCACTCTTAATATTGTGTGCATGGCCGTTTTGAACCAGTTTCTTCATAATAAAAGGCTTAAACAATTCAAGAGCCATCTTCTTCGGAAGGCCGCACTGATAAAATCGAAGTTCTGGTCCAACTACGATTACGGAACGTCCGGAATAGTCTACACGCTTACCCAGCAAATTCTGTCTGAATCGGCCCTGCTTACCCTTAAGCATATCGGAAAGAGATTTTAATGGTCTTGAACCAGGACCGGTTACCGGTCTTCCTCTTCTGCCGTTATCAATCAGAGCATCAACTGCTTCCTGGAGCATTCTTTTCTCATTTCTTACAATAATGTCAGGAGCTCCTAGTTCCAGCAATCTTTTCAATCTATTATTTCTATTAATAACTCTTCTGTATAAATCATTTAAGTCGGATGTAGCAAATCTGCCTCCGTCCAGCTGAACCATCGGTCTTAAATCCGGCGGAATTACCGGAATAACTTCAAGTATCATCCATTCAGGTTTATTGTTTGAAAGCCTTAAAGCTTCTATTACCTCAAGCCGTCTGACAATCCTGATTTTCTTTTGGCCGGATGCATCCTTCAGTTTTCTTCTTAAATCATCTGCCAATTCCGGTAAATTAATTTGTGCAAGAAGCTCTCTGACTGCTTCGGCACCCATACCGGCACGAAATTCATTGCCGTACTTTTCTCTGGCCTCCCTATATTGCTGTTCCGTAAGGATTTCCTTATAGCCAAAGCTGGTATTTCCCGGATCGGTAACAATATAAGCAGCAAAATATAAGACCTTTTCCAGATTTCTCGGAGAAATATCTAAAACAAGTCCGATCCTACTGGGAATACCCTTAAAATACCAAATATGGGAAACAGGAGCTGCAAGGGCAATATGCCCCATTCTTTCTCTTCTTACCTTTGCTTTGGTAACCTCTACTCCACAGCGGTCACAAACAATGCCTTTATATCGGATTCTTTTGTATTTACCGCAGTGACACTCCCAGTCTTTTGTCGGTCCGAAAATTCGTTCACAGAACAGTCCTTCCTTTTCAGGTTTTAACGTCCTGTAATTGATTGTTTCAGGTTTCTTAACTTCGCCATGGGACCAGCTAAGAATTTTTTCTGTAGAAGCCAGATTAATCTGTAATGCTTCAAAATTATTTAATTCATAGTTATTATTATCACTCAAGGAGTCCCTCCCCCTTTCTATAACTCATCATCAAGCTCTTCGCTTACGCCAAGGTCTATAATATCCAAATCTTCCTCTGAGTCTTCTGATTCCTCCGTCTCTTCCAGATCTTCTTCAAAAAACTCATCTTCAAAAGGTTCAGGTTCTCCTTCTTCCTCTATATCGATAATATTTTCAAGACTGGAAATGCCATCAAATTCAGCAGATTCTTTTATTTCAATTTCCTCATTGTCCTCTGTGAGAACTTTTACATCAAGGCCTAAACTCTGCATTTCTTTTATAAGAACCTTAAAGGATTCAGGAATGCCCGGTTCAGGAATATTTTCGCCCTTTACAATAGCTTCATAGGTTTTTACACGACCTACAACGTCATCGGATTTTACAGTCAAAATTTCCTGCAATACATGGGCTGCTCCATAAGCTTCAAGAGCCCATACTTCCATTTCTCCGAAACGCTGTCCGCCGAACTGAGCTTTACCTCCAAGAGGCTGCTGAGTTACAAGGGAATAAGGACCGGTACTTCTTGCATGAATCTTATCATCTACCAAGTGATGCAGCTTCAGCATATACATATATCCTACCGTTACTGGATTATCAAACGGCATACCGGATCTGCCATCACGAAGTTTCAGCTTACCGGTTTCCGGATATCCGCAGTCTTTAAGAAGATTGATAATATCATATTCATTGGCTCCGTCAAATACCGGTGTGGCAATGTACCAATCTTTAAATTTAGCTGCCAGACCCAAGTGTACTTCCAGTACCTGACCAACATTCATACGAGAAGGTACGCCCAATGGGTTAAGCATTACCTGAATCGATTCACCGTTCTCCATAAACGGCATATCTTCTTCAGGAAGAATTCTGGAAATTACACCTTTATTACCGTGACGTCCGGCCATCTTATCACCGACACTGATTTTTCTCTTGGTGATGATATAGCATCTAACCAGTTTATTCACACCCGGCGGAAGTTCATCTCCGTTTTCTCTGGAGAAGATTTTTACGTCCACAACAATACCGGTTTCGCCATGAGGCACTTTCAAAGAGGTATCTCTTACTTCTCTGGCCTTTTCGCCAAAGATAGCACGCAGCAATCTTTCTTCTGCTGTAAGCTCCGTTTCACCCTTAGGCGTTACCTTACCTACAAGGATATCTCCGGGATTAACTTCAGCTCCGATTCGGATAATACCTTCTTCATCCAGGTCCCTCAATGCTTCTTCACTCACATTCGGAATATCTCTTGTGATTTCCTCCGGTCCAAGCTTCGTGTCTCTGGCTTCTGCTTCATATTCCTCAATATGCAGAGTTGTAAGCTTATCTTCCATTACAAGGCGCTCATTCAGGATAATAGCATCCTCGTAGTTATAGCCTTCCCAAGTCATAAAACCTATCAAAAGGTTTCTTCCAAGAGCAATTTCTCCCAAATCGGTGGAAGGGCCATCAGCAATTACTTCACCCTTTTCTATATGTTCGCCATGATTTACAATAGGTCTTTGGTTAATACAAGTACTCTGATTAGCACGCTTAAACTTTAGCAAAGTGTACTCATCCGTACCAGTACCATCATCTCTTTTGATTTGAATTTTAGTAGCATCTACATACTCAACAGTACCTGCATTTTTAGCTAAAATAACTACTCCTGAGTCTCTCGCTGCCTTATATTCCATTCCCGTACCGACATATGGCGCATCCGGAACAAGCAAAGGAACAGCCTGACGCTGCATGTTGGATCCCATCAAGGCTCTGTTGGCATCATCATTTTCTAAGAATGGGATCATAGCTGTTGCCACAGACACTACCTGTTTAGGCGATACGTCCATATAATCAATTAACTCTCTAGGAACTAAGTCGATTTCACCGCCGACGCCCCTGGAAGCAACCTTGTAATTCACAAATCTGCTCTCAGAATCAAGAGGTTCATTGGCCTGAGCTATGATTAACATTTCTTCTTCATCTGCTGTTACATATTCAATATAGTCCTTTACTATGCCCGTCGCTTTATCAACCGGTCTGTAAGGGGCCTCAATAAATCCATACTCATTGATTTTTCCGTAGGTAGTAAGAGAACCGATAAGACCGATATTCGGACCTTCCGGTGTCTCAATCGGACACATTCTTCCATAATGGGAATGATGTACGTCTCTTACTTCGAATCCGGCTCTTTCTCTGGAAAGACCGCCGGGACCCAAGGCGGATAATCTTCTCTTGTGGGTTAATTCGGCAAGAGGATTGGTCTGATCCATAAACTGAGACAACTGAGAGCTTCCGAAGAATTCTTTGATCGCTGCAGTAACCGGCCGAATATTCATTAGTGCTTGAGGAGTAGTAACTTCAATGTCTTGAATAGTCATTCTTTCCTTTACAACTCTCTCCATACGGGCAAGACCGATTCTGAACTGGTTCTGTAACAGTTCTCCAACCGTTCTAAGCCTTCTGTTTCCCAAGTGGTCGATATCATCCACGCTTCCTATTCCAAAATTTAAGTTTAGAATATAACTAACGGAAGCAATAATATCATCTATAATAATGTGCTTTGGTGA
>DKLE01000009.1 GCA_002455605.1 Firmicutes bacterium UBA6648 | reverse complement strand
TTAGAAAGAATATTCTGGTTTTTCTCCTCCGCTTAAAGAACCTACATTGAGAAATGCGCTTTCATTTTTAAACAAAAATCTCCCCAGGAGACTGCGCATCTCCGTATCCGTATAAAGCCTGTAGGAATCTTTCATTTCATCAAACACCGTATTGGCAGGATTCAGGTTCTGCTGTTCCTGATCATAATAACCGAACTGAACATTATGGCCGATTTTTAACCGCCCTCCATCCGGCTCCAATTCGTTCATAAGGATTTTCAAAAGGGTAGTCTTACCAACGCCATTAGCCCCTACTATGCAAATTCGTTCTCCTCTTTTAATGTCAAAAGCTACATTCTCAAAAAGCTCCTTTCTTCTCTGACCGAAGCCAAACCCTTTGTTCAGGTTCTCAGCAAAAATTACATCATTTCCGCTTTTAAACTGTTGTTTAAAATGAATTTTCATCTTGCCAGCAGGAGCATCCGGCTTTTCAATCCGATCCAACTGAGCCAGGCGTTTTTCCCGGGACTGAGCCCGCTTAGCCAGCTTTTCGGTCCCATGCTGTTTAAAGCGCCTTATTATCTCTTCCTGCCTTGCAATTTCTCTTTGCTGTCCCTCATATTTTCTCAATTCCTCTTCTCGTCTCTGACGCTTTTTTTCAGCGTATTCCGAGTAGCCCCCTTTATATGTATATAGCTTGTGATTTTCTACTTCAAATATGTGTGTCACCGTCTGATCCAGAAAATAACGGTCGTGAGAAATTAAAATAATGGTTCCGCTATAGGATTTTAAGTATTGTTCCAGCCATTTTAGAGTGCCTATGTCCAAGTGATTGGTGGGTTCGTCTAAAAATAAAATGTCCGGCTTTTTTAAAAGCAGGCAAGCCAGTGCTAACCTGGTTTTTTCTCCGCCGCTCAGCATGGATATTTTCTTGTCATAATAGCTTTCAGTAAAGGCCATGCTGTTTAATATACCGTTTATTTCACTTTTATAACTATAACCGTTACACCGGTTATATGCCTCCATTATTTCGTCATATTTATGCAAAAGCTTTTCAACATTTTCTCCCTTGGAAGATTTCTCTGAAATCACATGAGATAATTCCGCCATTTCCTCTTCCATTTTAGCTATATGGTCAAATATGGACGTCACTTCTTCCATTAACGTTTTATCCGAGTCAAAATTTTGACTTTGTTTTAAATATCCGATACTGGTATTAGCGGATATAAAGACATTTCCGCTGTCGTACGGCATTTGTCCGGACAGAATATTCATCAGCGTGGTCTTTCCCGCCCCATTGTTGCCGACTATACCCACCCGGTCTCCTTGATTAACATGAAAGGAGACATCTTCTAATATTATGTCAACTCCATATGATTTTGTTATATTCGTTGCCGAAAGTATAATCATTTTATATCTCCATAGTAAAAATTATTTTCCATACTGCTATTCAGCAGTAAGCGGTAAATTGGGATACGCATCCAGGGTTAAGTCACTGACAAAACCCGCCTTATATTTGTAATAGGCTGCACATCCGATCATTGCCGCATTGTCTGTACATAAAACCGGTGCAGGACGGAACAGTTGAATTCCGTTGTTGTCACACGCCTCTGAAAGCATTTCCCTAAGCTTACTGTTAGCGGCAACTCCTCCTGCCAAAACAATTTTATCCTTTTTCATTTCTTTTGCGGCATTGACAGCTTTTGTAACGATTACATCCATAACAGCCTGCTGGAAACTGGCAGCTACATCTGCCGCATTAATAGCTCTTCCTGCCTGCTTCTCCGAATTAATATAATTTAAAACTCCGGTCTTTATGCCGCTGAAGCTGAAGTCGTAGCTTCCCTTTTCCAGAAAGACCCTTTTAAAGGGAATAGCCTCCGGGTTTCCCTCCCTCGCAATTTTATCGATCAGCGGACCTCCGGGGTATCCCAGTCCAAGAACTCTTGCCACCTTGTCAAAGGCCTCCCCTGCAGCATCATCTCTGGTGCCTCCCAGAACTTCAAAGGAATTATAATCTTTCACTTCTACGATATTGGTGTGTCCTCCGGAAACAACCAAGGCCATAAAAGGAGGTTCCAGTTCCGGATATTGTATGTAGTTGGCACTAATGTGCCCTTGTATATGATGTACCCCTACCAGAGGAATATTCTTGGCAAGAGCAAAAGCCTTTGCTGATGCCAACCCAATAAGTAATGCGCCCACAAGACCGGGACCGCAGGTCACTCCGATCAAATCTACATCATCTAACGTCACTCCAGCTTCGTCCAGTGCTTGCTGAGTAACATTATTTATATTTTCCAGATGATGTCTCGATGCAATTTCAGGTACAACACCTCCAAAAACCTGATGTACCTTTATCTGTGAGGAAATGATATTGGACAGCACTTCTCTTCCTTCCAAAAGCAATGCCACCGAAGTTTCATCACAGCTTGATTCAATTGCCATTGTTAAAAATTTTCCGTTTTTCATTCCATACTCCCCATATGTGTATCTGCACGCACAATGCATTTATTATCCGCAGAAAAATGCCTGCAGTTCTCACACGACATGTAGTTTGACATATTAAATGTACTAAAATCGTGTCTTCTTTCAAATCTGCTGCAATTGGACATCGGATTGCTCATATCATTATAATAGTCATCGTCATACGCGTTATAATAATAATTATTTCTGTCTCTGTTATCGCCATAATAGCTTATCATCACTCAATACCTCCAAAATGCTTTTTTTCTTAGTATTTCAAAGGTAAATGGTTTTATTCATTCTTACGCCACATAATTATTGCATTTTCGCCGTTATCTAAATAATAGCCCTTACGTATTCCTGCAGGCTTAAAGTTGAATTCCTGATATAAAGCCTGTGCAGGCAGATTGGATTCCCTGACTTCCAATGTAAAGCTGTTCAGCCCGTTTTGTTCAGCAACCTCAAGAAGAACCGAAATGATCGCCCTGCCGATTCCCATTCTTCTGCATTCGGGAGCCACTGCAACATTTGTAATATGCCCTTCATCCACAATAGCCCATAGTCCCGCATATCCTACAAGCTTATCATCAATTTCAGCCACTATATAAAAAGCCCTGTCATTTTCCATGATTTCACTTCGAAAGGCTTCTTCACTCCAAGGTTCATGAAAGCAGATAATATCCAGCTGAGCCATCGGCTTGATATCACGCTGCTCTGCCTCTCTGATAACCATCTGTTTCATCCCTTCACCGTTCCGCACCAGCAGCCTGAGCCTCTTCCAATTTTCTTTCTGCTTCGGCCTTTCTCATGTAATTGGGCCTCAGTTCATTATAAGGGCAGGCTTCCCCTTTTTTATACATTTCAAGAGCTAATTTTGCCACGGAAGATGCCTTTTGATATCTATTTTCAGCATCCGCAAATTTAATTTGTATATTGCTATTTAACGATGTGTTTTGCCATTCCTCGATTTGAGCCTTAAATGGTTCGACACCATCTCCAAAGAAAGTCACTTCTCTGTCTCCCTGTTCCAGAGCCTGTCGAAGCAGCTCCAAAAGCTCCGAAAGCATATAGGCTTTGCCCGCTACTGCCTCTTCTATAAAACCATCGTCAGACCATTTATATGCGCCTCCGTATACCTGATTTCTTCTTGCATCAAATATCGGGCAAAAAATATCTTCATCATTCCCCCCATTGTAAAGAAAGGTTTTTAATGTAGGTACGCTGATACATTCCAGCTGCAAGGCCTGAGCCAATGCTCTGGCCGAAGAAACGCCGATCCTTATACCGGTAAAGGATCCCGGTCCTTCTGAAGCAGCGATTGCTGTCAAATCGTTAATCTGCAATTTACCTTTTTCGAGTACCTTCTTCACCATGGGCATTAAAAACTGCAAATGGTTCAGCGTTTCCCCGGAAATTTCTTCAAAAATATGACCCGTTTCATCGATAACTGCCACAGAGGCTGCCGCTCCTGTGGTTTCAATGGCTAATATATTCATAAACCCGCCTCCAATCCTGTTATCTCGTAAATTCTTTCCCCTTCATTTTCTCCATAGCTGATATTTATAACAATGGCATCCTCCGGTATAATTTCTGAAATCAAGTCTGCCCACTCTACAATGCAGACACCTTTCCCGAAAAAATATTCCTCGTATCCAAGCTCAAACATTTCCTCCACATCATTAATTCTATATACGTCGAAGTGATAGAGAGGCAATCTTCCATCGTAATACTCCTGAACAATAGTAAAAGTAGGGCTTGTAATGGTTTCCTTTATTCCAAGTCCTTCTGCAATATATTTGGTCAGTGCCGTCTTGCCTGTTCCCAAATTTCCTATAAGAGCGACGATACTTCCCGGCACCAGCCTGTCCGCAAGCCTCAGCCCAAATTCTTTTGTTTGCTTTTCATCTTTTATCATTAATTTATCCATACCTTTTATTTTAACACATAATTACTTTTTATTAAATATGAAAAACAGCAGGAAATTTCTTTCCGGCCTTCCTCCAATAAAATAAGACCCTGACAAATAATTTTCTGCCAAGGTCTCTTAAGCTTGTCCTTATTATCGATGCAAAAAAGGAGAAATTCTTTTATATAAAAAGAAAGTAATAATTGAATTGACTCCGGCCTTTAATAAATTAAAGGCTACAATAAAAGGCATGACTTCCATCACTGCACTTAAAGGCCATCCGGTAAAAAGAGGAGTCACTATCATATTGGCAATAACCATGACGATTGTCATCGCAGCAACTCCGGCAACCAAGGCGATCACTGCTTCTCTTTTGCTCTTGTTTCCTTTGTACAGCAAACCGGCTACCAGCACAAATGCGCCCGTTGCTAAGATATGCATAATAATACCATATAAACCGCTGGCCGCGCTGACAGTAACCCCCTGTAAAATAGAAGTGATAATAACGATCATCAGGCCGGCTATAGGGCCAAAAGCAAAAGTACCTATGATAATGGGAATATCCGCCGGATCATATTCTAAAAAGGCTACCGCAGGAAAAATCGGAAATCGCACTATAGATACCAATACCACGGAAATCGCTACCAGCATACCCATTTTGGCTAATCTTACTGTTTTATTTTGTGATGTCATTTCTAGTTCCTCTCAATCTTTTCAAAAATTAAAAAGCCCTGAGATAATTCTCAGGGCAGATGTACTGAAATAAATGCATATAAATCAAATATGCCTGTTTCTTTCATCCGGACTATACCGTCGGTATGGGGATCTGACCCATTCTGCCTTTCGGCTCGCGGACTCGTAGCTCAAAGCTCATTACCGCCGGTGAGGACTTGCACCTCCCCCTGAAACAATTCTGTTTTTTATTATATACTTAATGGGTCAGCCTGTAAATAGCATCTGCAAAAATTTTCGCATTTAATACAAGCTTGTCGATTTCAATGAACTCATTTTTTTTATGGGACGGATCGGGAGCTCCAGGAAAAATACTTCCGAAAGCTACAATATTCTTCGCAGCTCTGGCGTAGGTTCCTCCGCCTATAACAATAGGCCGCTTTTCCCTGTCTCCGGTATGCTCTCTGTAAATGTCCATAAGCGTCTCAATCATCGGATCATCTGCAGGCATATAAATCGGTTCCTGGGATTTTATTTTGATAATTCCCATGTTGTATTTGTTGATGACAGGCATCATGGCTTCATAAACCTTATCATCATTAAGTGTTACCGGGTATCGAATGTTAACAGTAAGCATGACAGCTTCCCCTTCTAGTTCTACCTGGCCCACATTAAATACCAGCTTCCCGGAAGGTTCATCTGAAAAACCGCAGCCCATGGATTTTCCATCCAGCTCAAAGCCAATGTGTTGATTATAAAATTCAACAAATTCATTTACATCATCATTAATTATGTCAATCCTTCTCAAGAAATCCATTAAAACGGAAATAGCATTTACTCCATTCTCCGGTGTAGCTCCGTGAGCGGAAACTCCTTGGGCCACGATCTCTAAGCTCTTTCCGATACCTTTACAGTTAATTTTTGCCCCATAAGCAGCCTGATTTTCCTCTGTACAGCTAGTATTTCTATATTCTGCGGCAAGCTCTTTCACCTTCTCATAAGCCTCCATTTTGTCAGCCCTTATAACTGCTCTGGCATAATCCGCTACCATATTGGGCGCATTGCCGCCTTTGAGGCTTCTCAGTTCTATTCCTTTGCCTGTGGTTTTGCCGATTTTCTTAGCTAATTGAAAAACCATAATCCCTTTTTCTCCATGTATAGCCGGGTATTCCGCATCCGGTGTAAAACCAAAATCCGGAGCCTTTACCTTGGATAAGTAGTGCTTCATTCCTTTCCAGTTGGTTTCTTCATCCAATCCCAAAATCAGACGAACCTTCTTTTCCGGCACATACCCGGAATCCTTCAAGGCTTTCATGGCATAAAAAGCCGCTACAACCGGCCCCTTGTTATCGACTGTTCCTCGACCATAAATTTTTCCATCCGCAATAATACCGCCAAAAGGATCATATTCCCAATCAGTACCTTCAGGAACCACATCCAAATGTCCGATAATTCCCATTACTTCTTCACTGGTGCCTACGATTTGCCCCTCTTCATCCAGCATATAGCCCCCAAACTCTATATGGCCGCCATAATTATCTATGTTTTCCGCATCAAAGCCCTCAGCCTCCGCTTTTTGCAGCATATAATCCAGGGCTTCTGCCACACCTTTTCCGAAAGGTGCATCCGGAGCAGGCTTGTCTTCCACACTTTTAATAGATACCAGCTCCTGCAGCGTCTTTATCATTTCATCTTTGGTTTCGTCAATTCGTTTTAAGTATTCCATTTGCATCCTCCAATGCCTTTTGTGCTCGGAACAAATGTCCAGATACACTTAGTGTTTCATTTTTATGCAGATCATCATCTAACGGAATAATTTCATAAACCGGCCTGCCTCCTGCTTCATATTTCTCTACCCAGGTAGGAACCGCACTCATTGATATATCCGTTACTTTCCCCTGTGATTTCATATATTTCAAATTGACCTTAGCAATGATACCTTCTTCTGTATATCGGTTATTCAAGGTTTCCGTTCTTTGATTCGATATAAAATTACCCATGCTGTAAAATATCGGAACGGTTTTTCCGGTGGCTTCATTTTTTAAATATTCCATTTCCTGCAAAACATGCGGATGGGAAGCAAAAATCATATCCACATCCATATTGTTTACACTTCTTTGAGCGATATACTTCTGCCACTGGTTTGCAGAGGTCTGATATTCTTCTCCCCAATGGTAATAAAGGATAACAAGCTCGGCTCCTGCAGCCTTGGCCGCTTCACAGGTTTTCTGTATCTCTGCCAAATCCTGATCTAAGGTTTCATAACTGAAGGAATTAATCAGTTCCGCATTTTCCGAAGAGATATTCGTTCCATTTAATGCTGTTCCTTTTCCTCCTGTAGGTGTCTCATAAGTATATGAAACAACCCCGATTTTTATGCCTTTTACTTCCGTCATAGAGAACCTGTCTTCCTGGTTATTCATTCGGCTCCCCGCTGTAACAAATCCTTTGCTTCGAAGTATTTCCAAGGTCCGCTTCATGCCGGCTCCGCCTCTGTCCATCATATGGTTATTAGAAGTAAAAGCCACATCAAAGCCCGTATCTTTCAAAGCATCAGCCAGCTCATCAGGAGCACAAAAAGCTGGGAATCCCGAATATGGTTTCCCTGCAAAAGTCGTCTCTACATTGCACAGGGCGAGATCCGCCTGACTTATGTAATCCTTGACATATTTGTAATTATTGGTGTAATCATACCTTCCGGTACTTGAATCGTATTGACTGGCTATCTGAGAGCGATGCACCATAATGTCACCTACACAAAATATATTTAACTCAATAGGCTGTTCCGGCTCTTCACCGGCGGTAGGCTTGTTTGGCTGATTTATTCCATTGCTGCATCCACTAAAAAGCAGTGGTAATGCGATCAGGCATCCCACTGCAATTAAAATCATGATCAGAAGCGCCGCAAATCGATTTTTTCTTTCAGCGTTTTCCATAATTATTTCCTTACTGTACGTTCTCTACTCCTGCAATCTCAGGGTATGATTCTTTTAAAAGTCTTTCAACAACTGCTTTCAGGGTCATAGTTGCACCCGGGCAGCCCGCGCAATGTCCCTGTAATCGAACCTTTACAATATTTTCAGGTGTCAGTTCAACAAATTCTATGTCTCCTCCGTCTCTTTGCAGAAAAGGCCTAATATTTTCTAAAGCTTCTTTTATTCTTTCTTCCATGGTAATTCTCCTTTTTTCTACTTTTTATTATTCTACCACAAAACTGATGTTTTCAACAGTAAATATTTTTAGATTCTTTTCCCAGAAAACTTTATTGCTGTAAGGATATTTCAGATATATTCACAATAGCCGGTTCCATCGTATAAGCGGAAACTGCCTGTCCCCCTACAATCTTCTTTACCACCACCGATTTGATAGGATCTCCGTTGATGTCAAGGGTAATGGTTCCTGAAGATCCCGGAAACTCTCTGGTATTGGCAATGGTAGCCCTAAGAGCCTCTCCGTCCAGGGCTGTCCCTGTTTTATTCAGGGAATCAATGGCTATCATATAAGCATCAAAACCAAGTGCAGCCGCACTATCCGGAACCGCGTCCTGTCCATATTTTGCCTTATAGGCTTTTATAAAGCTGTCAGACATAATGGTGGTATCCGTATTGGGATCAAATACCGTTGAAAAGGAAACATTCTCCGCTGCACCTGCTCCGGCCAGTTCTACCAGCTTTGTAGAATCCCACTGATCCGTTCCTAAAAAGAGTGCATTCACCCCCAGCTTTTTTGCTTCTTTTAAAATCTTTGCCGCATCCTCCAGTTTTACAGGTAAAAAGACCACTTGTGCCCCTGATTCTTTTATTTTATTCAAGTCCTCCGTAAAATCCTTTTTCTTCTCTGATTCATAATCGCAAGACACGGCTATTGCGTTGGCATTCCCCGTCATTTGTATAAATTTATCGGAGAAGGTCTGTGCAACCGCTATGGCATAGTCATCATTCTCCGGCCGCATAATAGCTGCCGTCGAAGCGTTCAAGGACTCTACCGCATATTTAGCCAGTGCAACTCCCTGAAAGGAATCTAGCAGACACACTCTGAAATAATAAGGATTATAGCTGGTTACTAAAGGGTTTGTATTGGTAATTGCGATAGCCGGCAATTTAGCTTCTTCAAAGATTTTAACTGCAACCAATGAGTTGGCACTTCCATAACTTCCGAGAACCACGGAAACCCTTTTGCTTACCAGCTCATGAGCAACACTCTCTGCTACGTACATATCGGATTTGTTATCAGCGTATACCAATTCCACATCTTTCCCCAAGGCTTTGGGAAACATCTCATAAGCCAGCTCAATACCCCTTATTTCCATCGCTCCCATTTCTTTATCTTTTCCGCTTAAGGGTTCAAAAACGCCTATTCTTACCGTAGCCTCCGGCTCTTGTTTATCATCTATAAAAGTACTTTTAAAATTATCAAAAGTGGCACACCCCGTCAAATTGAAAATCAATAGCATTACCGTCGCAAGAACTGCAAGCTTTTTTCCCCTTTTATACCTATATTGTTTCTGTCGTATCGTATTAAAACTCTTAGTCATTTCTTTTCTCCCTTGTTTAACCCTTGCAACATTACTTTCAGTAATATAACATTCCTATAATATCAAATTTTGCGCATTTTTTCAAGCTGTTTGAACCATCCTGATAATTTTAAAAATTTTTTCAAATTATTTGTTTAAGGTATTAATTTGCAGGTATAAATAAAGTATAATGAATTAAACAACGCGTTACTTTCATAGTCTGAAATGGCTGAAGAGTGCGCACAAATATCAAAGCTTAAAGAAAATGGAGGAAAGTATTATGAAATGGACTTGTTCAGTTTGCGGTTATACTCATGAAGGAGCGGAGGCTCCGGCACAATGTCCGCAATGTAAGGTTAGTGGAGATAAGTTTATAAAGGTTGAAGAAGGTGCCAGAGAATGGGCTGACCAGCATGTAGTAGGAGTTGCAAAGGGCGTGGATCCTGAGATTATCGAAGGATTGAGAGCAAATTACATGGGTGAATGTACTGAAGTTGGCATGTACTTGGCTATGGCCAGAGTTGCTCATAGAGAAGGTTATCCGGAAATCGGCTTATACTGGGAAAAGGCTGCCTGGGAAGAAGCAGAGCATGCAGCAAAGTTTGCAGAACTTTTAGGCGAAGTTGTAACAGACTCCACTAAGAAGAATCTTGAAATGAGAATTGAAGCAGAAAATGGTGCTTGTGCAGGCAAAAAAGCCCTTGCTACCCTAGCTAAACAGCAGAATCTGGATGCTATTCACGATACTGTTCATGAAATGGCTAAGGATGAAGCAAGACACGGGAAAGCATTTGAAGGACTTTTGAAGAGATATTTTAATGCTTAAATAACAACATAATTAAACCCTTGATATTAGGTTATTACCTAGTGTCAAGGGTTTTTCTTTACTTATTGTCAATTTTAATATTACTAATAATAAATTGTGCTGTTATTACTGTAAATCTCAAATATTATATCAATGTGGCATTAATATGGCATTTTTGAATTCTTAGCACATACAAAAGATAAAGGAACTGGCATCACAATGCCAGTTCCTTTATCTTTCTATTGATTCTATTGTATTTCTAAGAGTTTTAAACCCTCTTTTAGTTTTTCATCTGCAATTTCATTAGACCCAAGGTAATAACGACTTGTCGTCTCAATCTTTTTATGACCCAAACGCTCCATTAACTTTGGAATAGGGCAGTTTACTGCTGCTAAAAAAGAAGCATGAGTATGCCTTAAATTGTGGTACTTAAAATGTATACCCAACTCAGTGCCAATCTTTACGCCCCATGACTTCACAGAGTCCGGTGTTAAAATTTGACCATTTTTCTGCCTGTTTATAAAGTCACCACCAATTAAGTCATCATCTTGACACTTTTTCATACGTACTTTTACGCACTCTGTATCTCTGTAAGAAGTACCATAATGCTGTCTATTTTCTTCAACTATCTTTTTCTTTTCTTTTAAGTGTATATATAGTGGAGTAGGTATATCTATGACCCGTTTTGCTGTTGTTGTTTTACAAGGGCATAAGACTCGGTGAGGACTTTGCATAAGCATCTGACGCTGTATAGTGATGGTCTTTTTAGACCAGTCTATGTCAGACCACATCAACCCAAAACATTCACTAATACGTACACCAAGGTAGTACCCACATAAGAGAGCAGTATAAAGGTTTGTATCTTTGAGCCTTTCCATCATCTTTTTTACTTCTTCTTGGGTGTAGGTCTCAATCTTTTCTTCATCTTCATCCTCTTTAGTCTTTTCAGGCATATCTAACTTTGTGCTTTTATCTTCACACATAACACAATAAGTATCTCTGCTTATCCATTGCATACGTCGAGCATAACCCCATAATAGATAGAAAAATTTCAAAAAACCTTCGACATATCCATAAGCATAGGATTCTTTAAAATTGTTATACTCAGACCCCTGATAATACAATTGAATCAAATAATTTTTAAGTTCACCACTGCTTATAGTTACTATAGGTCTATCTCCAAAAGTAGAAGATATATGATTTTTCCACATACTCTCTTGCTTTGTAAGCGTGGCTTCTCTTTTTTCCATAGACCCATACTTTTTATAGTGTTCATAGATTTCTCTCAAAGTTATAGTTGTATTTTCTTCATTTATAGGTTGCTTTTGGTCATCTTCTACTTTTTTCTGTACTTCTGCTAAAAAGTCTATACGTGCTTTTTTTGCTTCAGTTTTTGTTAAAAACCCCTTACGCCGTATATCTTTTCCATCTCTTACTGCTCTAAAACCCCAAGTCTTAGTCTTTTTATCAAAATATGTACCATCACCTGCACCACCAATATTTTTCTTTTCTTTGGCTGCTTTTACGTCAGTAGCAAATTTTGTTTTCTTTAAAGCCATTTCACAACCCCTTCCTATGTACTGGCATTAATTCACTCTACAGTACATAGAAATTATAACAGTTTTTTATAAAAAAAAGAACCCCTCTATATGAGAGATTCTTAATTATCTGTTTGTTATTCGTCATCTATATCTCTTGTAAGTTCATTCATTCTATCTGCAAATTTTGCATACTTTATACCATGTCGATTACAGTAGTGAATTATAGCACTTTTTTCTTTCTTTAAAATTTCACTTAGTTCTTTTAGTTCATACTGAATCCCATGAGTTTTTAAAAATTCTATTTCTTTTTCAGTAAATACATTTTGTGTTGCTTTGCATGAAACTCCAAGACGTCTACAAGTAGTATAAATAGTACTTGTATCACAATTAAATTTTTCAGCTAGTTCAGCAGAAGTGTAGTCTTTTGAATGCTTTTTTAAAAATTTATTGCGTTCTTCTAATTTTTCCTTTTTAGATACCAAATTTTTAGTACGCTTGAAATGGTTTATCGTACTTACAGTTCTATTAAGTTTGAAAGCAATTTCCGTTAAACTCATAGAATCAATATTTTTTATAATAAAGTCTTTTTCTGCATCACTTAAAGCATAGCGTTCACGTTCTCTATCTGGTACTATTTTTGTTATTTGAAGATATATTGCAGTTTCAGTTCTATTAAGTTTTTCAGCTATTTCAGAAATACTTAATTTGTCTTGATTGTCAATGATAAATTGGTTTTCTTCTTCTGTGTAACTCATGTTTGCTCCACTGTCTTTAAGGCTTATAACTTTGTATCTCACACCGAAAATACTACGTCCTAATTTTTCTGCCAATTCAGCATAATTTAATTTATACATATTTTCTTTTAGAAAATTTATTTCATCATCTGTATATTTTCGCATTTATAACCCTCCAATATAAAGTCTATAAAATTTTAGCACAAAATTCGATTTTTTTCCAGACCCCATTTGTAAATTTAGATTATACCCAACACTGCAATATTTACGTTGTAAAAATAAAATTGTATTTATACTTTAATTTACATATTGTAAAGAAAACTCTTGACGTGATTTACACTATGGGTTATCATGTGACCACTTGAAGGAGGATTATACTATGAGAGTTGCATATATAAGAGTTAGTACCCAAGAGCAAAATGATGCTCGTCAAAGAGAGAACTTAAAAAAATACAATATTGAAAAATATTTTTGTGAAA
>DKLE01000235.1:6557-7673 GCA_002455605.1 Firmicutes bacterium UBA6648 | reverse complement strand
GAAGACGATATTAATGAGGTATTAAAAAAATATGTGGACAAGGTATATGTTGCGGATATATTGGCATCTTTGCAAACTTATGAACTGATAAGGAAAAAAGAATTTAACGACACCGAAGAACTGTTTGATGTGAGTATTAACTGTGCCAACCTATTAGGTGTAGAAACTATCAGCGTTCTGCTTACAAAAGAACACGGCATTTTATTTTTTACCAACCTGATAAATAATTATAATATGGTATTGCTCTTTGCTGAATCACTGGGAAAAAACATAAATATTATTTCATTAGAAGAATACAGCCAGGATTTTCCGCGGTTTACTATAGAACTCATGAGAAGTTTAAAAAATGAATTAAACCAGATCAATCATATTTATAACAAATATGATGTGATCAGCAGGCTTCCTGTAAGAGTCACGGAATTGATTCAATATAATAACGTGAAAAAAATGGACGGATATATTTTTGCCAGTGAAACTACCAGAAAAATGTTAGAGGATGTTTTAAATATAGCAAGCTATGACTGCAGTGTTATTATTCAAGGAGAAACAGGAGCGGGAAAAGAAAAGGTGCTGGAGCTCCTGCATAAAAACAGCAAGAGGAACATGAATGTCTGTATTAAGATTAACTGCGCTACAATCCAGGCCAATCTGGCAGAATCTGAATTCTTTGGATATGAAGCAGGCTCCTTCACAGGCGCCAGCAGCCTGGGAAAGCAGGGATATTTTGAATTGGCAAATAACGGAATACTGTTTCTGGATGAGGTGGGAGAACTTCCCCTGGCCCTTCAAAGCAAATTATTGCGCGTTTTGCAGGAAAATCAATTTTACAGAGTAGGAGGACAAGTTCCTGTTCAGGTAAACGTAAGAGTGATATGTGCCAGTAATTTGAGTCTGAGGGCTTTGGTGAAGGAAGGTAAATTCCGGGAGGATCTGTACTATCGTCTGAATATATGCGAAATAAACATACCGCCGCTGCAAGAACGAAAAGAAGATATCGTCTGTTTGGCCGAATACTTTTTAGAAAGATATAATGAAAAATATATGCAGAATAAAAAATTAAGTGAAGAAGCTTTGCTGGAAATGAATAATTATCAATGGCCGGGAAATGTGAGAGAA
>DKLE01000235.1:6009-6341 GCA_002455605.1 Firmicutes bacterium UBA6648 | reverse complement strand
TGGCCGGGAAATGTGAGAGAATTGGATAATACGGTGCATCGGGCAGTGGTTAATTGTAAAAATGCAGTTATCGGAGGGGAGGATATCTATAACGCGATTAACAGCAATTTATACGGTACAGAAGAAAAAACAGAAGCAAAAGAAAATAAATTGTCTGAAGCTAATGCTCGAAACATGACACTAAATGCTATTCTGGATAATCATGAAAAAGCCATTATAGAAGAGGTTCTTCATAATGAAGGCACCACTAGGAAAGCCGCTCAGGTTTTAGGCATCAGCCAATCTCAGCTGATGCGTAAAAAGGCAAAGTATAATTTGTGAAAAGCTGATGT
>DKLE01000235.1:2113-5828 GCA_002455605.1 Firmicutes bacterium UBA6648 | reverse complement strand
TTGTCTTAGCAGCTGTTCTTGCTGTCATCGTCTACATGTAAATTCTAACCGTTAGCTATTTTAGCTGACGGTTTTTTATTTTTTTTGAAAAGTTGGCATTTAAATTGCTATTAATATAAACGAAATTAGAAACTTAATTTCATCTTATGTCTGCAACATACATGTTTAGAATTTAAAAAGAAAGGAAGCGCGTTATATGGAAAACAAATTTGGAAAAATAAAAACCATTGCGGAAGCAATGGAATACGTCACCGACGGATGCACGATTATGATCGCAGGATTTGGCGGTATCGGTTCTTCATATGATTTAATTCAGGCAATCATAGAAAAGGGAGTAAAGGATCTTACTTTAATTTCTATTGATGCAGGAGATCCCGATTTAGGGCCAGATCACATTGTGGCCAACAGACAGTGCAAAAAACTGATTACAAGCCATATCGGAGCAACAAAGGCTGCAGGCGAGCTGTACAATGCAGGCGAGCTGGAAATTGAATTTTCTCCCCAGGGAACACTGGCAGAAAGAATTCGGGCAGGCGGTGTAGGACTGGCAGGATTTCTTACAGACATCGGAATAGGCACAGTAGTGGAAGAAGAAAAGCAGAAAGTAGTTGTAGGGGAAAAAGAATATCTCTTGGAGACACCTCTCAGAGCTGATGTGGCTATTATTCTGGCACAAAAGGCAGATGAATTCGGAAATTTAGTCTACAGTAAAACAGCGAGAGGATTAAATCCGCTGATGGCAAGAGCGGCAAATATAACCATAGTAGATGCTAAAGAAATCGTACCGCTTGGTGAAATCGATCCGGAGGATGTGATAACACCGGGCGCTTATGTAGATATCATTGTTCACGGAGAGGGGGACTGGAAATGGTCATGGCAATAAAGGATATGATGGCTAAAAGAGCAGCAGAAGAAATTCAAAACGGAAATGTTGTGAACTTAGGCTTCGGTATACCTCAGAAGGTCCTGAATTACATAGATAAAGAAAAAACCGTTTTTTTCCATGCGGAAAACGGAATACTGGGAGCCGGTCCGGCCGCACACAAAGGTCAGGAGGATCCGGATATTGTTGATTCAGGGTGTGTACCTATCACAGCGGTAAAAGGGGCTTCCTATTTTGACAGCGCAGACTCCTTTGGCCTGGTTCGATCAGGAAAACTGGATATTACTATCCTTGGGGCACTGGAAGTTGCGGCAAACGGTGATTTAGCAAACTGGATTGTTCCCGGAGAAGTGGTTCCCGGAATGGGCGGAGCAATGGATTTAGCTAAAAAGGCTAAGAAAGTTATAGCCATTACTATGCATACGGATAAAAAAGGGGTGCCAAAGTTAAGAGATAGGTGCAGGCTGCCGCTTACGGCAACTAATTGTGTATCCCTGATTATTACGGATATAGCCGTGTTGAAGGTAACTGAAAACGGATTTTTGCTGACCGAATTGTTTGAAGGACATACGGCGGAAGAAGTCATTGAAAAAACCGCAGCAAGGGTAGAGGTTGCTGAAAATATAAGAATTATCAGTTATAACCAAGAGTCAAAATAAGAAAGGAAGAAATGATTATGAGAGAAGCTGTGATTGTATCAGCAGTAAGAACACCCATAGGAAAATATGCGGGAATGCTGTCTGATTTTGAAGGTTACGAGCTGGGCGGAATCGCCGTGAAAGAAGCGGTAAAAAGGGCAGGTATCGATCCCAGCCAGATTGAAGAAGTTTACATGGGAAATGCCGAAGGGGCTCCGGGAAATATCGGGAGAGTGATCGCACTGGAAGCAGAGCTGCCTGAGACTGTTCCGGGTATTCAATTTGACAGACAGTGTGCGTCTGGTCTGGAGACCATTTGCATGGCAGCAGCCATGATTGAAAGCGGACACGGAGACATCTATGTAGCCGGAGGAGCAGAAAGTATGACAAATAACCCATACTTCATGCGCAAGACAAAGAGACCGCACAGCTATAGTTTCCCATCTTTTAATTATGTAATGATGTCCCCTCCTAAAGTAGGAAATCCGGACATGGGTATTACCGCTGAAAACGTGCTGAAAAAGCATCCGGTAACAAGAGAAAAAATGGATCAGTTTGCTTACGAAAGCCATCAGAAAGCCCTCAAAGCTATTGAAGCCGGCGTATTTAAGGAACAGATCGTGCCTGTAGTAAAAACCGTAAAGGGCAAAGAAGTTATCATGGATACCGACGAAGGTCCAAGAGCAGAAACTTCTTTAGAACAGCTTGCTAAACTGAGACCGGTATTTTTGAAAGATGGTCTGGTAACAGCAGGCAACAGCTGTCCAATGAATGATGGGGCAGCAGCTGTGGTAATCATGAGTAAGGAGAAGGCAGACGAATTGGGATTAAAGCCTTTATTAAAAGTAAAAGGCTTTGCATCCGTTGGACTGGACCCACATTATATGGGATTCGGGCCGATTGGAGCAGTTCAGAAAGTCTTAAAGAAAACAGGCGTTTCATTAGACGAAGTAGAACTGATTGAAATTAATGAAGCTTTTGCTTCACAGGCAATCGGCTGTATTGAAGAACTGGGATTGGATCCGGCGCGAGTAAATCCAAATGGGGGAGCAATTGCTCTAGGTCATGCTTTAGGAGCCACAGGAGCTGTTTTGACCACAAAAGCAGCTTATGCTATGCAAAACGCACAGAGAAAGTACGCAATTGTTACCATGTGCGTAGGCGGAGGCGAAGGTTCCGCAGCCATATTTGAAAGAGTTTAATAGGGATAATAATAAGACCTCAAAAAATTTACACATTACATTACATTAAATAAGTTAATTTAGCAGAAAGGAGCATGCAATATATCAATTTATATTGCAGATACATAACAAATGGGTGGCAACAATAAAGTATTGAACGCAAATTTTTTTAGAGAATACCCAAGGGTTGACAGCGGAAAAGGGATTTATATGTACACAGAGGAAGGTACCGAAATTATAGACGGTGCTTCCGGACCTGTACTTGTCAGCTTGGGACACGGAATTGAGGAAATCGCAGATGCTATGAGAACTCAGGCAGTAAAGCTGGCATTTGCTCATCGTGATGACTGTGTGACTCCAATTTTGGAAAAATCCTGTGAGACTTTCCATGAAGCGTCGGAAGGTGATTTTTATAAGACTTTTCAGGTCGCCGGAGGCTCTGAAGCAAATGAAATCGCTATTAAGCTGGCAAGAAACTATCACTTGGTGAGAGGCAATGCAGGAAAATATAAGGTGATCTCCAGATGGCAAAGCTATCATGGAAGCAGCATGGGCGTGCTTTCATTAAGTGGATTTACAAAGAGAAGAAAAGGATATGAACCATACTTATTTGAGCATGGACATGTGGCTCCCTGCTATTGCTATCGATGTTGGTTTGATCAGAAGCCGGAGCATTGCGGCTTGCAGTGTGCCAAGGCTCTTGAAAATGAAATTTTAGCACAGGGGCCGGAAACGGTTTCAGCATTTATAGCAGAGCCTATTTCCGGTATGTCTCTATGCGGAGCAGAGCCTCACCCGGAATATTTTAAAGAGGTCAGAAGAATCTGTGATAAATACGACGTAGTAATGATCATGGATGAAGTAATGACCGGATGGGGGCGAACAGGAAAAATGTTTGCGTATAAGCACTTTGACATAGTTCCGGATATTGTTTCCACAGGAAAGGCTGTCAGCGGCGGTTATTTCCCATTGGCGGCGGTTTCCGTAACAGAAAAATTTTATAAGGCACTATT
>DKLE01000235.1:1162-2032 GCA_002455605.1 Firmicutes bacterium UBA6648 | reverse complement strand
GCACTATATGAAAATAAGGGAGATTTTACTCCGGGTTACTCCTGGTCGGGCAATCCTCTGGGAGCTGCCGTACAAGTAGCGGCTTATAAATATTTAGTAGAAAATAAGCTGGTTGAAAAATGTGCGGAAATGGGTGATTACCTAAAAGAAAAAATGGTTGAGTTAAGTAAGAAACATCCAATAATGGGTGACATCAGAGGCCGAGGCCTAATGGTGGGTATCGAAATTGTGAAAGACAGAAAAACAAAAGAGCCATTTGAAGCTAAGCTTAAATTTGCCCATAAGATTCAAGATGTATGTCTGGATGAAAATATGATTATAGAAGCAAGTTCTGGGTGTAACCGAGGACAAAGCGGGGATGCACTGGTGATATCACCTGCCTTTGTGATTACAAAAGAAGAAGTTGACAAAATTGCAGACAGACTGGACAAAGCGATCAGCAAGGTAGAAAAAGAGCTGAATATTTAGAATGAATTAATACGGTTAATGAAATGGAGGAAAAATGATGTTAAGAAATGCATTACCTAAAGTGGTTACGGCTTTACCTGGACCAAAGGCTAAAGAAATCCTGGACAGAAGAGCAAAGGCAATACCAAATGCCATAAAAAGTATATATCCTTGTGTTATTGAAAAAGGGCAGGGAGCTATGTTTCAGGATGTAGACGGCAATATATTCTTGGATTGGATCGGAGGAGTAGGCGTATTGAATATTGGATACAGCCATCCGGAATGTATAGCGGCAGTGAAAGAGCAGTCAGAAAAATTTTTCCATTCAATGTTTAATATAACCACTCATGAAGGATATGTTAAGTTAGCTGAAAAGATGAACGAAATTGTGCCGGTGAAAGGTGACAACAAAAAAACCATGTT
>DKLE01000235.1:0-1029 GCA_002455605.1 Firmicutes bacterium UBA6648 | reverse complement strand
AAAAAACCATGTTTGTATGCTCCGGATCAGAAGCAAATGAAAATGCGGTGAAGATCGCAAGGAGCTATACCGGAAGACCGAATGTTATTGTTTTTTCCGGAGCGTTTCACGGAAGAACCCAGTTGACTATGTCAATGACAGCAAAAAAAGCATACGCAGTAGGAATGGGACCTTTTCCGGATGGCGTGTACAGAGCAGAATTCCCCAACTTATACCATGCTCCAGGACATTTAGAGGGAGAAGAAGCGATTAAATATTATATAGGAAAGCTGGAACAGGCTTTTGTTGAAGCAACACCTAAACAGTCCTGCGCAGCCATCATTTTTGAACCGGTTCAGGGAGAAGGCGGATTTATTCCGGCTCCTATAGAATGGGTTAAAGCAGTCAGAAAGATCTGCGATGAGAATGGTATTTTGATGATATGTGATGAGGTACAGTGCGGTTGGTCAAGATCCGGAAAGTTTTTTGCTTCTGAATATTTTGCAGAAGTAAATGCGGCTCCGGATATATTGACTACAGCCAAATCCATGGCTGCTGGAATGCCGATTTCTGCTGTAACTGCAAGAGCAGAAATCATGGACCAAGTAACACCCGGAACCATTGGAGGAACCTTTGGTGCAAATGCTGTGGCTGCTGCATCCGCTCTTAAAGTAATTGAAGTAATGGCAAAAGAAAACTATCCGGAAAAAGCAAAAAAAATTGCAGAGAAATGCAACAAACGGTTTAGTGAGTGGAAAGAGAAGTATGAAGTAGTCGGTGATGTCCGAGGTATGGGCGCAATGATAGGCATTGAATTTGTAGTAGATAAAGTATCCAAAGAACCCAATGCCGAACTGGTGAACCGTATTGTACAGGAAGCTGTTAAATTGGGACTGCTATTGGAATCCGCAGGAACTTACAATAATGTAATAAGATTTTTATGCCCGCTTTGCGTGACGGACGAACAGTTAGAAGCAGGTCTGCAAATATTTGAAAGAGTTATTAAAAACTGTTTGAACTAATAGAAAACGTTATTATATCAGAATGAAA
>DKLE01000218.1 GCA_002455605.1 Firmicutes bacterium UBA6648 | reverse complement strand
CAGTAACTAAAAGAAGCATCAGGGCCCAGGCCCCTAAAATACTTTTCACACTGAATCCGAAGCCTGTTGCTGAAAGCAGCAAAGCACCAATAAACGAAATTATCAGCATGAAGAAAATACTTCTTCTATCTCTTTTAAAAGTAGCGATATACAAAAATTTTCTGTAATCCTCCTTCTCCATCACCGTATCCACATTAAACCGTATTTCCTCGTTCATTTTTTCCTCCCAGATCCTATTATAAAATAATATTATTTTACCCTTAATTGAATCTTTAGATAACCTTAAGATTTCTTTAAAAACTTTCCGTAAAACATTCTATCACAAAGATTCGGCAGTATCTATATGGTTTCAGGCATTCCTGCAATTCTTCCAAAACAATTCTCATACTTCCAAATCTTCCCGCATATATTGTGATATCGAACTCATTAGATTCAATCCAATAAATGATAGGGGCGGTGAAGTATTTAATATGAAGGATTACATAGAAGAAAGAGTCCTGGAACTTGCCAGGTACATACTTGATACAAATTCTACAGTTAGAGCGACTGCTAAGAAGTTTAGGGTCAGCAAAAGTACGGTACATAAGGATATCACGGAGAGGCTGCAAGAAATCAATCCGGGGCTTGCCGCTGAGGTAAAGGCTGTACTGGATACAAATAAGGCCGAACGCCATATCCGGGGCGGTCTTGCTACAAAAGAAAAATATCACTCAAAATCATCTAAATAATAATTAAGAAGCTGGTTTAAAATATGTCAAAATATTTTAAACCAGCCTCTTAGTGTCTTCTAATTTCCATATACTTTAAATTTATTCTTACCGGTATTTTTTGATTGGTATTGAGCTCTATCCGCATTGCGATACAGCTCTGCAAATTCCATTCCATGTTCAGGGAAAAAGGAAATCCCAACAGAACTAAACACGGATACTTTTTTCCCCTTTTCTTCAAACTCAATTCTTAATTTATTCAAAATAGCTGTAACCCTCTTCTTAAAACACGCTTTTGAAGAAATATCCGGAATAAATACAGCGAATTCATCCCCTCCCATCCTGCCTATTATATCTTGCGGCTCCACAGCTTCTTCCAAAGCCTTTGCCACTTTTATCAGGACAATATCGCCCACAGCATGTCCGAAGGTATCATTTAAATTTTTAAAATCATCTAAATCTATCATCATAAAAGCTGCACTGTTCTTATTATGACGCAATAACTGTCTCACCATATCCTCAAAGGCTGCCCTATTGTAAATATTCGTCAGCGGATCCTTTAAAACTTGACGTTTTAAATTAATAATCTTCAGTATATTGTTAATTCGCCTCTGTATCAATTCCATCTCACAAGGCATCATAACTACATCAATTGCCCCCATCCTCACTGCTTCCACAGCGATATCCTGCTGTTTACTGCTGCATATTAATAAAAATGCTGTCTTGTCATCCTTTTGAAAAGCTTTCATGCTCTCAAGCAAAGTAGTACATCTTGCTTTTAATTTGCTTATCTCTATAACCGCCAATTTCATGCTTCCCGAATACTTCTCCAGCTTCTCTTTCCTATAAATTGCATCCGTGTTTTCAATTATATAAGAGCCTTTTTCAAGACCGCTTGTTATCATATCCATCAAAACTTGATTATTGCATATTAGTACTATCTTGTTCTTAGTATCCATGATAAAACTTATCCTTATCCGACTACGATTTTATTAAACAGCATTGCATTTTGACATATATTATAGGTCATTATGGCTATAATTATAGCATATACTTTTTGTATATACAATGTATTTGTCTGCCGGACTGGATATACTACTAACGGAGGGAAGATATGTTTCACACCAGGACTAAAGATGGCTTAAATAATATCTGCGGTAAAAAAATCCGTGCTTTTAGAGAATCTCAGCCAAAGAGATATTCACAGCGAATGCTGGCTGATGAGATGCAGCGAAATGGAGTTGATATGGACAAAAATATCATTCAGCGTATTGAAAGCGGCGAACGTTTTGTTACTGATATTGAATTAAAGGTATTTGCAAAAGTATTGGGCATGTCATGCGATGAGTTACTAAAATAAGCCTTACTACAAACTATTTAAGTCCGTAGTAAGGCTTTTTTCTTAGTTGATTTCCTCTCCCCTATAAGGATCTGTGTAATCCAAATAAAAAATATTTGTCATATATGGGCTTTCACACTTGATATGAATCGTATTCACATTTTGGATACCATATAGAAACCAAGAAGCATTTCGGGTGATTTGTCTTTGTATATAGCGATTGAAATTCTGCGGCTGCGACTGACTGTAAATTCCTGTTAAGTCTCCATCTTCTTTTGGCCAGGAACTCAGCAGTCCTCCCTTTTCGGCGTCATAGGGTTCTGCCCTGCCGATTTTATAATTCACCGTTACTCCATAAGGCTCTTCTTTTGTCTGTAGCTCTATACCATTGCTATACTCGTGCAGAGGAAGAAGTCTCACAAGCTTTCCCACGGCACTGGCATCTCCCACATATTGCACCGTTGCATTCTTATATATTTTTGGTAAAAGCTCTTCTTCATACCATGTGTTAATTAAATCCAGCACTGAATAGTCTACGCCCCATTCTCCCAGATTGCTGTTTCCTAAAAATCCTATAAACACCGATTCATAGTTTTTCCCATCTACAGAATATCCATAGAAAACAGCATACCGATCGATGTAATGCTTGTTGCCTGTTTTAGTCATTTCAAAACCGCCCCCGGCCACATCTTTATATTTTTCAATATTTTCTGGTATCAACTCATAATCCACTTTATACACTTTAGCGGCAGGATAAATGATATTCCAAGGCACTAATTCTCCTTCGAACATCCCTTCATCAACGATTGAAGGGATATCTCTCACCGGATCAATCTGTTCAAAGCTGTTAAGCTTATATCCTTTTATG
Organism: Firmicutes bacterium UBA6648; assembly: GCA_002455605.1. Lineage (GTDB taxonomy): Bacteria > Bacillota > Clostridia > Peptostreptococcales > Anaerovoracaceae > Aminipila. The sequence goes on along the minus strand of DKLE01000218.1, from coordinate 2,242 downwards.
GCTCTGCTCAGAGGCATTGGCGTGTTCACATAGTTATCCAAATAGTCCTTCATTAACCCTTTTGCATCGTATTCTCCGCCTAGAACGGCAAAACCTTTTTCACCCTTGGTAAGCATTCCTGCTTCAGCTGTTGGCTGATAGTTATCCGGCTCCTTAATTTTTTGTAAGGTTATCGCCGCATTGACCAGCTCTTCCTCATCAATTTTATCACTCTGTTTATATAAAACAGGCAATATTTCAGCATGCTCCTCTGCCGCCAAATAAATTTCCGTTCTGATGATATTGGTGTTGTTCAGATAATTTACTTTATAAGCTGACCAAATATCTTGTGACTCTTCTTTTATTTTTTCTATTTTTATATTGCTTTCCTTATTGTCGGCTAACCGAGAAAACTTGGGAGACTTTTCAATTAACTGTCTCAGGCTTTTTTCACTGATTTCCTGTACGGCTCCATCTATTTTTTCATAGAACAATCCGGCCATTTCATTTCCTTTTTCATCGTGAAAAATCAAGCTGGTATTGTAGGGCTCCTCCTTGGATACCTTTTCTTCATAATCCTGTGCCCATGATAGCGGAATCTCCATTGAGTAGGAGTCCCAACGGTTATCCGGTCCGCATACACCAATTATCTGAGTTTTTCCGTTCAGTTCTACCGCATTGGTCAGGCAAAAAACAGATAATGATGCAATCACCACTAATCCGGCTATACTCATCCACATTTTAGGCCTCTTAAAAGAGGCTATTCTTTTTATACGCTGAGCTACTTCTTTTTCTCCGCTCTCCAGGCAAGCTGCAGCAACCATGAGATTTCCATGTTCGGAAGCAGTTTTCAGCAGAATCTCTGCGTAGGCTTTTTTCTCTCCTGTGAGATTTATTACTCGGTAATCACAATACATTTCTAAATCACGCCGGAACACCCTGACGGCATACCACGCCAAAGGATTGAACCAATTGAGACAAAGGAGGATTACAGAAACCAGGTTCCATAGGAGATCCCTGTTCTTATAATGACAAAGTTCGTGACTGAACACATATTTCAGTTCTTCATTGTTATATTGTTCCGATATATAAACAGTAGGACTCCATATTCCTGCCAGCATGGGAGAACTGGCCCCTTGTTTAACGGAAAGCTTAGCCTCTCTTAATCCTGCCTTTTCTTTACACGCTGAAAATACGGTCAGTATCCTTTCGTCACAGCACACCGGCAGCGTACTGATTTTTTTCAACAGTCGATTATAGGAAATAAGAAAAACCGCTGCTGTGCTTAAAACGCCCAGACCATATAAAGACCATACTATTATATCTGCCAGCTTGCTTCCATCCTGCTCTTCTGCTTTGATTTCTTGAATTTGAAAAACACTTTCCCCTCTCTTATTATCTGAAGGACTGTTTAAATTGTTAAAGTTCCCGCCGCTGTTGTTTTTTGGAGTTCCTTGTCCTGTGAGCATTTCATCCGAAATCCCTCCGGCGGAACTGCCGGTTTTTCCTTCTATATAATCAGCATACATATTAGGAATATCCGGGATAAAATTAAAAATACTTATATCGCTTTCGGGAAATGAAGGTATTGCCAATCGGGCAATCAGTATCACCCAAATAAACACATGCCACTTTGGTGTTAGTCTGTTTTTAAAAAACAATTTTATCAGCAAAATCAGGATGGTTGTTACTGAAAAAGTAACCGTCATATTGATTAAGAATTCCATAGCTTCTCCTTCTTATATTTGTATTAAAATGGTCGAATCGTTATTATTACTAATACATAGTTTATTTACAATATACTTTTTATTGCTCTATCTTGTCAATAATGCTTTTTAAATTCTTCCGTTCTTCCTCTGACAAGTTTGAGTCTTTAGCCAGTGCTGATATCAGCATTCCTGCCGAGCCGTCGAATACTTTTTCCAAAAAGCTTTTGACTTCTTTTATCTTACATTCCTCTTCTGCTGCTACGGGATAATACTTAAAGTTATTAGCAATAGACTTATCTGCAGCAACTACCCCTTTATCTGCAAGCCGGTTCACTAATGTACGCACGGTTGTATAACTCCATCCGGTTTTTGTAACTTTTCCCGCAATTTCCTTTAACGTAATATAGGGTGAGCCCCAAAGCACTTTCATAATTTTCCATTCGGAATCACTAATGGTGATATTGTCATTATTCATATATAAAACCCCTTTCTCCGTTAACGTTCCTCTTTGCCGAAATAATTGCCCCACAGGCAACGGCGACTACAAACGTAAA